>JAGWVP010000485.1 GCA_018970825.1 bacterium
AACGACCCTTCGCGACGCGCTTGATCGCCTTGGTCGCTTCCCAGCGGTTCAGCGCGGGATAGATCTGAGCGCGGCCCTTGCGGGCGGCGTCCGGGTTCTTCAGCACGTCCTCGATCGTGAAGCTCTCGGGCAGCGAGGCGAGCACGGCGTCCCAGCTCACGCGCTTGCCGCCGCGAGGACGTCCCTTGCCGCGCTTCGCCTTCGCGGTCTTCACCCGCTTGCCGCCGAGCCCGCCGATCGCGGCGGTGATCCTTCCGCCGAGCGTCGCACGCCATGCGTCGGCGTGGGCGACGAGCTCCGCCAGTTCCTTGCGACGGCGCTCGATCTCGCCGTCGAGGGCGGCGATGACGCGCGCCGCCTCGCCGCGGAGCGTGCTCACGATGTCGGTGTTCTTGCGAGGCCTGGGCATTCGAAACTCCTTCTTGGATTCCGTCGAAGTCCGACTTAGGTCCGACTTGCTTCGGTCGTTAGTTCCTTCTTACGACAAACTAAGGTGCTTCATGCAAGTCCTTCGGACCGACGGGCGCGTGCGCGAAAACCGCCCGGGCCCCCTCCCCGACCCCTTTTCGCAACCCGGCCGAGATGGCAGTCTCCGCGGGGTTCGACCGGCCGGGAGGTCCTGGAATGTCTCGTTCGCTATCGAAATTCGCCTTGGCCGCAGCGCTCGCGGGCCTCCTGCCCGCGTCCGCGCTCGCCGCGAAGGGCAAGCCTCTTCGCACCGGGCAGACCGTGACCTACGGGGCCGCGGGCGACACCACGGCGGGCATCCGGCGCTCGCTCGTCGACAACGGCCAGGGCTGGATCAAGGACCAGAGAACCGGCCTCATGTGGGAGAAGAAGGACGACTCCTCCGGCGTACACGGCAAGCGACGCACCTACACCTGGTCGACCAGCGGCTCGAACACCGCGAGCGGAACGGTCTTCACGACCTTTCTCGCGACGCTCAACACGGCACCCTGCTTCGCCGGCTTCTGCGACTGGCGCCTCCCGACCCGCTTCGAACTCGACACGATCACGAACCTGGGCGAGGTCGCGTCGGGCGCGCCGTCGGTCGACGCGATCTTCGACACGGCGTGCACGACCGGATGCGAGATCGACGTCTGCAGCTGCACCGACACGAACGCGTACTGGACCTCCTCCACCTTCGCAGAAGACCCGGGCAGGGCCTGGGTCGTCCTGTTCACCGAGGGTGCGCAGGCGGAGTACACGAAGACCTCGAACCTCCAGTCGGCGCGCGCCGTGCGCAACTTCCGCTGAACGGGGAGGAAGGGAGGACGCCATGGACCGTCGAACGATCGCCCTCGCCCTCGCCGTGCTGTCGGCCGCGTCGACGGCGCACGCGGCCAAGGGAAAGCCCCTCGAGACCGGTCAGGACGTGAGCTACGGCGCGACCGGCGACACCACGGCGGGCATCCGTCGCTCCTACGTGGACAATGGACTCGGCTTCGTGAAGGACCAGCGCACCGGGCTCATGTGGGAGAAGAAGGATCGCTCGGGCGGTGTCCACGACGTGTCGAACGTCTACTCCTGGAGCGACCACCAGGACGGTCTGGCCGACGGGACGGCCTTCACGGACCTGCTCGTGAACCTGAATTCTCCGCCCTGCTTCGCCGGCTTCTGCGACTGGCGCCTCCCGACCCGGCTCGAGCTGTCGACGATCGTCGACCTGGGAGTGGTCGGCAGCGAGAGCGTGCCGATGGTCGACCCGGCCTTCCAGAACGGCTGCATCGACACCTGCACGATCACGACCTGCAGCTGCACCGACGCATCGACCGGCGGCAGCTACTGGACGTCGACGACCTACGCGTCCAGCGACACGTCCGCCTGGATGATCATCTTCACGGAAGGGCGCCCGTCGACCTATTCCAAGACCGGTTCGCTCCACGTGCGGGCGGTGCGCAACTTCGTCGACCCCGAGCCGTGAACGCCTCCGGCGACGGCTCGCCCGCCGGACCTTCGCAGCCTGCGAGGCGACCGTGACGGAGGACGTGAACCGCTGGACCGATCCGGCCTGGGCGCTGCGCTACCTGCGCGAGCGGGACGCGATCCCGCACCGCGCCGACGGCCTCGAGGTGCTGGTCGAGACGCTCCCGGAGAAGGTCGAGCGCGTGCTCGATCTCGGCACCGGGGACGGCGCCACGCTCGCGCTCGTCCTCTCGGCACGCCCGGGCGCGTCGGGGACGGGGCTCGACTTCGGGGAGGAGATGCTGGCCCGGGCACGCTCCCGCTTCGCGGGCGACGCACGGGTCGAGATCCGCCGTCACGACCTGCGCGAGGATCTCCCCCGCGACCTCGCCGACTTCGACGTGGTCGTGTCGAGCTTCGCGATCCATCACCTGCCACCGGCGCGACAGGAGCACCTCTACCGGGAGATCGCGGACCGACTGCGGCCCGGCGGGAGCTTCCTCCACCTCGAGCACGTGGCCTCCCCGACCCCGGCCCTCCACGAGGCCTTCCTGCGGGCGATCGGCAAGAGCCCGGCCGAGGACGACCCCTCGAACAAGCTCGTCCCGGTGGCGACCCACCTCGCCTGGCTCGCCGGGGCCGGGCTGCGTGACGCGGAGTGCCTCTGGAAGTGGCGCGAGCTCGCCCTGATCGGGGCCGCAAAGCCAGCCTGAACGGCTGCCGGGCGGGCCCGGGCGTCGATCCGGGCGCCGGGCGCGGATTTGCGGTTGATCGCCCGGCGCAAGGGGCTCTAAATCTCGCGCGATGCGGGGCCGTCGCTCACCCGGGAAGACCGCGCGGCCGTTCGGCGTGCGCGGCGCCGTCGTCGGCGCTGCGATCGCCGCGGCCCTCGCACTCGCGACCCCGTCGACCTCGCTCGCCGTCTTCGTCGACGTGACCCGGGAAGCCGGGCTCGGAGGCGTCGAACAGTTCCACGGCGAGGACGAGACGGTCGAGGTCTTCGGCGGCGGGGTCGCCGCGGGCGACGTCGACCGCGACGGATTCGGCGACCTCTGCCTCACGCGCGGCCGCTCGGGTCCACCCGTCTTCTTCCGCAACCGGGGCGACGGCACCTTCGAGGACG
>JAGWVP010000486.1 GCA_018970825.1 bacterium
AGGTCCGGCGGAGGCTCGACCGCGCGCGACTCGAGCTCCGGGCGCTCGCGGAACCCGGCATCTACGACTACCGGGTGGTCAACCGGGAGCGGGAACGCGCGGCCGAGGAACTGCACTCGATCGTGCTCGCCGAACGCTGTCGCAACGACCGCGCCCGCTGACCGGACGGCACGTGCCCGGCGCCCCGAGGCTTGCAGGGTGCGAGTCGCCGCCCTAGGCTTTCCTCCGGGTGCGCATCGACGAGCTCTGCAGCAAGGTCCAGGCCTACCTGCCGGCCGCCCCGGTGGAGGTGATCCGGCGCGCCTACGAGTTCTCGGCCGAGAAGCACAAGAAGCAGCGCCGTGCCTCGGGCGAACCCTACGTCTCCCACCCGCTCGAGGTCGCCCACATCATCGCCGACCTCCGGCTCGACGTGCCGAGCATCGCCTCGGGGCTTCTGCACGACACGGTGGAGGACACGCTCACGACCGTCGGCCATCTCGAGGCGGACTTCGGCCCGGAGGTCGCGACCCTCGTCGACGGCGTGACCAAGATCAGCCGGATCAACTTCACGAGCCGCGAGGAGCACCAGGCCGAGAACTTTCGCAAGATGGTGCTCGCGATGGCGCAGGACATCCGCGTCATCCTGATCAAGCTCGCCGACCGCACCCACAACATGCGGACGCTCCAGGGACTCCCGCCGGCCAAGCAGGAGTCGGTCGCCCAGGAGACGCTCGACGTCTACGCGCCGCTCGCCCACCGCCTCGGCATCCAGTGGATGAAGACCGAGATGGAGGATGCGGCGCTCCGGGCGCTCCATCCCGAGGTCTACTACCAGCTGAAACGCGCGGTGGCGAAGAAGAAGGCGGAGCGCGAGCGCTACATCCGCGAGACGCAGGCGATCCTGAAGCGGCAGTTCGACGCGGCCGAGATCGACGCCGACATCACCGGGCGCCCGAAGCACTTCTACTCGATCTACCAGAAGATGCGCGCGCAGAACCTGCTCTACGAGCAGGTGAACGACCTGATCGCGTTCCGGGTGATCGTCGACTCGGTGCGCGACTGCTACGAGGCGCTCGGCGTCGTCCACCAGAACTGGAAACCGGTCCCGGGGCGCTTCAAGGACTACGTCGCGCTGCCCAAGGCCAACATGTACCAGTCGCTCCACACCACCGTGATCGGCCCGCGCGGCGAGCGCATCGAGGTGCAGATCCGCACGCGGGAGATGCACCGGATCGCCGAGGAGGGCGTCGCCGCGCACTGGAAGTACAAGAGCGGCAGCGACATCGACCTCGAGGACGTGCAGCGCTTCCAGTGGCTGCGCCAGATGCTCGAGTGGCAGCAGCAGGTGAAGGACCCCCAGGAGTTCCTCCACGGCTTCAAGGAGGACCTGTTCCCGGACGAGGTCTTCGTCTTCACGCCCAAGGGAGACCTGCTGAACTTCCCGCAGGGCGCGACCGTGATCGATTTCGCCTACCGGATCCACACCCAGGTGGGGCACCAGTGCACCGGCGCGCGGGTGGGCGGCCGCATCGTGCCGCTGCGCTACCAGCTCCAGAGCGGCGACACCGTCGAGATCATCACGACCCAGAAGCAGACCCCGAGTCGCGACTGGATCAAGATCGTCAAGACCGTCCGCGCGAAGCAGAAGATCCGGGCCTGGGTGAAGCAGCAGCAGGCGACCCGCAGCATGGCGGTCGGGCGCGAGATCCTCGCCCGCGACTTCGCTCGCCACGGGCTCGACTTCGGGAAGATGCAGCGCGACGGGAGCCTCGAGAAGGCGGCCTGGCAGATCGGCTCGCGCGGCATCGAGGCGCTCATCGCCGACGTGGGCTACGGCAAGGTGGCGGCGCGCCAGGTCATCGAGACGGTCGCCCCCGAGGCGATCGAGCGCCGCGGGCCGGAGCGCGAGGGAACGCTCCAGCGCCTGTTCCGCGCGGTGTCGCGCCGCCCGGGCGCAGGCATCCGGGTGAGCGGCATCGACGACGTGCTCGTGCGCTTCGCCCGGTGCTGCGATCCGCTTCCGGGCGAGCGCATCACCGGCTTCATCACCCGCGGCCGTGGCGTGACCGTCCACGCGATGGATTGCGTGAAGGTCCTCGAGGCGGATCCCCAGCGGCGCGTCGAGTGCGTGTGGGCGGCCGACGGCCGGGCCCCGCGGCCGATCCGGCTCGAGGTGACCAGCGTCGACGAGCCCGGCCAGCTCGCGGCGATCACGAAGACGATCGCGCAGAGCGGCATCAACATCGCGAAGGCGGAAGTGCGCGGCATCGCCGACCGCAAGGCGCTCCACGCCTTCGAGCTCATGATCGCGAACGTGGACGACCTGAGTCGTCTCATGCGCAGCCTGACGCGCGTGAAGGGCGTCATGCGGGTCGAGCGCCTGCGCGCCTGAGGGGCGCGCCGACGGGGAAGGTGGACGATGGCGAAGGACCCCTCGGACGAGATCGTCGCGGTGGCGACCGCCGCGGCGCCGGGCGCGATCGGGCCCTACTCGCAGGCGGTCGCGACCGGCGACCTCGTCTTCTGCTCGGGGCAGATCGGTCTCGACCCGGCCACGGGGGAGTTGGTCCCGGGCGGAATCGAGGCCGAGACCCGGCGCGTGCTGGCGAACCTGTCGGCCGTCCTCGCGGCGGCGGGCACGGCGCCCGCGGACGTGGTGCGGACGACGATCTTCCTCGCCGACCTCGGCGACTTCGCCCTCGTGAACGGGCTCTACGGCGCCTGGGTGGGGAACCCTCCACCGGCCCGGGCGACCGTCGGCGTTGCGGCGCTTCCACGCGGGGCCCGGGTCGAGATCGACGCGATCGCGCGCCGGCGCCGGCCGGCCTGAAACCCCGGCTTTACATCGCCAATTCCGGCAGTTATCCCGGGCATCTCACCGACCGGACCGCGGTCTCGGCGCATCCGCGCCGGTTCCCGCGGACGGTCCACTCTGGAGATTCGACCCATGGCGCGCGCGTGCGAGATCTGCGGCAAGGCCCGTTCGACGGGCAACAACGTGAGCCACGCGAACAACAAGACCAAGCGCGTGTGGCGCCCGAACCT
>JAGWVP010000487.1 GCA_018970825.1 bacterium
CTCGATCGTCACGCGCTCGGGCATCAACCTGCCGCTCCTCTGGTACCGCGACGTGCTCGGTCTGCCGGTCGAGCCGCAGACCCGCTACGAGGCGGGCATCAAATGGATCCACGAGGAGCGCGATCTCAAGACGGTCATGCTCTACTTCCTGCCCGAGAAGCGGCTCACGCCGTGGACCTGGCTCAAGTCGTACTCGGGGAAGCGGACCTACGCCTACGCCGCCTGGGACGACCCGGGGCCGTTCCTGAACTCGGCGAGCCGCGTGCTCAAGGCGGGGCGCAACCGCGTCCGGCGCATGATGCGCGCGAAGGAGCCCGAGCGGGTGCGGGTGAAGTCGAGCCGCCCGAAGGACATGCAGGATCTCCTCCTGTCGGCCGATCCCACCGTGGGCCACGGCCTGCGCCGCATCTCGGTGGACTGAGGCGGACCGGCGTGGCGGATCCGGCGAAAGGGGGCGCGGGGCGAGGCCAGGGCGAGGGGGGCCGACTGAAGGAGCCGCCGGCCCCGGAGCTCGTGGCGGCCGCGTTCCGCACCGAGCTCGCCGACGCGCCGATTCTCCACCGCGGGCTCGGACAGGCCGACCTCGCACACGTGATCGCGCTCGCCGAGGCCGGCATCGTGCCGGCCGACGACGCGGCGAAGCTGCTCGCGATGCTGCTCGACCTCGGCCGCGTTCCGGTCGAGGAATTCCCGCTCGACGAGGCGCTCGAGGACGTCTACTCGAACCGCGAGGCGTGGCTCCGCGCGCGCGACGAGCGCGTCGCCGGCTGGATGGGTGCGGGACGTCCGCGCCGCGAGCCGGCGACGATCGCCTACAGGATCGCGGTGCGCGAGCGGCTGCTCGATCTCGGCGACGTCGTCTCCGACTGCGTCGCGGCGCTCGTCGAGCAGGCCGAGCGCCACGTCTCGACCGTCGCGCCCGACTACACCTACCTGCAGCCGGCGACGCCGACGAGCCTCGCGCACTACCTGCTCGCGTTCGCCTACCCGCTGCTGCGCGACCTCGACCGCATCGAGGCCTGTTTCGGGCGGACGAACCAGTGCCCGGGCGGGATCGGCAACATCAACGGCACCCGCCTGCCGGTCGACCGCGCGCGCATCGCGGCGCTGCTCGGCTTCGAGGCCCCGATCGCGAACACCCGCGACGCGATGTGGCAGGTCGACCAGCCGATCGAGGTCGTGTCGCAGGCGGCGGTCGTGCTGCTCGACCTGGATCGCCTCGCCGAGGACCTCCAGATCTGGAACACCGCCGAGTTCGACCTGGTCGAGCTCGCCGACCGGCACGCGCGCATCAGCATGATCATGCCGCAGAAGAAGAACCCGTACTCGCTCGCCTTCGTGCGAGGGGCGGCGAGCCAGATGCTCGGGCGGCTCGTGTCCGCGGCGGCGATCGGGCGGTCGCCGTCGGCGCAGATGGACAACCGGGTCTTCGCGATCGGCGAGGTGCCGCGCGCGCTCGACCGCGCGATCGACGTGGCGCGCCTCATGGCGGCGGTCCTGCGCGGGCTCGTCTTCGACACGGATCGGCTGCGCGAGCGGGCCGGAGAGGGCTTCACCCACGCGACCGACCTCGCCGAGACGATCATGAGCGAGGGCGGGGTCGCCTACCGGCAGGCGCACCGGCTGGTCGCACTCGCGGTCCGACGCTCGCTCGAGCGCGACCCCGCGGCCCGCGACGTGTCCCCGGAGATCCTCGACGAGGCGGCGCGCGAGGTGCTGGGAAGGCCGCTCGACCTGCCGGCGGGCGCTCTCGCACGGCTCTCCGACCCGGCTTCGGTCGTCGCGACGCGGACCGGGCTGGGGGGAGCCGCGGAGACCCCGGTCCGGGCCATGATCGTCGAGTGCCGGGCCGCGATCGAGCGAGCCGCGGCCTGGCGCCGGGGCACGCGCGAGCGGCTCGACGCGTCGCTCGCGGCGCTCGACCGCCTCGCCCGGGAACTTGCCTCGTCCGCGCCGACGGCGCGATGACGGGACCCACGGAAGGAGCACGAACGTGAGCGGGAAGAACGAAGTCCTGAAGCTGCCGCCGCGCGGCGAGAAGTTGCCGAACAAGGGGCACACCCGCGTGCGATCGAGCGGGCTCACGCACGTGATCGACAAGGGGCTCGGGCCGAACCAGGTCGAGGACCTGATCGCGACCGCGGTCGAGTACGTCGACGTCGTGAAGCTCGGCTGGGGTACCGGCTACGTGAGCCAGAACCTCCGCGAGAAGGTCGCCCGCTACCGCGGGGCCGGCCTCGCGGTCTGCTTCGGCGGGACCCTGCTCGAGGTCGCGATCCTGCAGAAGCGCGTCGATGCCTTCTGCGCGATGTGCGAGGAGCTCGAGATGTCGTTCGTCGAGATCTCGAACGGCGTGCTCGAGCTCACGATGAAGGAGAAGGCGAAGTACATCGAGGCGCTCCGCAAGCGCGGTTTCGTCGTGCTCTCCGAGGTCGGCAGCAAGGACGCCGAGCGCATCATCCCGCCGTTCCACTGGGTCGAACTGATCCGCAACGACCTCGACGCCGGTGCCTGGAAGGTGATCTGCGAGGCGCGCGAGAGCGGGACGGTCGGCCTCTACTTCGGCTCCGGCGAGGCGCGCGCGGGGCTCATCGACGAGATCGTGCGCGGCGTGGGCGGCGGGGTCGAGAAGATCGTCTTCGAGGCGCCGCAGCGCTCGCAGCAGATCTACATGGTGCGGAAATTCGGCAGCAACGTGAACCTCGGCAACATCGCGGCCGAGGACGTGATCGGCCTCGAGACCCTGCGGCTCGGGCTCCGCGGCGACACGCTGCCGAACTTCCACCCGGTCGACGCGTGGAACAAGCAGCGCGAAGCCGCGCTCGAGCGCGAGTTGCCGATGTCGCGCCAGGAGAGGCAGCTGAAGGGCGTCGTCTCGAAGCCGACGGTGCCGGCGTGGCGGCGCGCGCCGAAGAAGGGCTGAAGGCGGGCGGGAGCGGGGCGGTCGCGGGCCGGATGCGCACGCGCGCACGGCTCGTCGTCGTGACCGGGCTGCCGCGCTCGGGCACCTCGATGGCGATG
>JAGWVP010000488.1 GCA_018970825.1 bacterium
GGACGCGGCTCGGGAGCGACGACGCGGGTCTCGACGCGGGCGACGCGGGGAGCCTCGGCGACGCGCGCCCGCTCGACTCGCTTCGCGCCATGCGCATGGTCGGCCTTCGCGACGCGGCGGGCCGACTCCTTCTCGTAGTGCCGGCCGGCCGCAGGACGGCCGCGGTCCGCGACCTTCGTCTCGACACCGTGCTTCGATCCGCGGGCGACACGGTCGGCCCCCTTCGACGACTTCGAGGACGTGGCGCCTGCCTTGGCGGACGCCTTGGCGCCCTTCTCTGGTCGAGCGGCGACACGCTTCACGGCGGCCGAGGCAAGCTCGGGAATGGCGAGCAAGCCGAGGAGGCCGCCACCGAGCCTGAGGAGACTGCGCCGTCCCAGGACGGGCGTCTCCGATCTCTGGTCGTGATCCGGTCTCGTCATTCCCCCTCCCGGGCTTCGCTGCCGGCGGGCCGACTCCTCATCCCCACCGACCGGGTCGCCGGGAGAGGTACCCCAATCGATCGACCGAATCCAGCCCGAATCGCGACTTTCTGCAGCGATTCCGGGCCTGAACGAGGCCCCGAACGGAGAAACTCAACGCTGCCGCCGACCGGCCGAAGCCTGAGTCCGCACGGGGAAAAATCAGACCCGGGTCAGGGGGAGAGGGGTTCGGGGTCACCCGCCCCGCGGGTCGGGGACTCGCTCCCTCCACCCGGACCGGGAGGCGACCCGACGTCCGCCGCGACGGCTCCGGAACGAGAGTCGATCGCCCCGCCGACCGGCGCCCCGGGCGCCGCGGTCGACGGCCTCGCCCGCCGTGCGGCCGCGACGGTTCCGGCGGCCGCCGAAGCCGCAGGCCCCCTGTCGCTCGCCGTCCGCGCCGGCCCGACCACCGCGGCCCCGGGCACCGGACCTGGTTGCCCGGGAGATCCCGGAGTCGCCTCGACACCGGTCGCCGACGGCTGGACCCCGCGCGCCACGTCGTCGTCCTCGTCGTCGGTACGGACCGGCGGAGGAGCGACCGGGGCGGGCTTCCGCAGCCCGCGAGGCTTGCCCCAGCGGGCATCGAGCTTCGCATCGCGTCGGTAGACGTCGCCCCGGTACACGATCTCGCCCTCGTCGTTCGGCCAGGCCGTGAAGTAGACGATGTGCACCGGCAACTTTTCGCCGAGCGCCACCGCGCGGGTCTGGAACGAGGAGAGCGCCGCCTTCTGGCGCGCAGCCCCCCCGCCGCTGTCCTTCGCGAGGATCGCCGCGGCGAGCCCCTTCGCGTCCGCGACCCGCACGCAGCCGTGGCTCAGGCGACGGTCGGCCGCGCGGAAGGGGCCCTTGTTCGGCGTGTCGTGCAGGTAGACGTCGAAGCCGTTCGGGAAGTTGAACTTCGCCCGCCCGAGCGGATTGCGGGGCCCGGGCGCCTGCTGAATCAGCGGGATCGTCCGGCCGCGACCGCGCATCCGCATGTCGTGGCGCTTCAGGTAGGACGGGTCGGACTTGATCCGCGGCAGGACCTCCTCGCGCGCGATCTTCGGCGGGACGTTCCAAGGCGGGTTGAACACGATCTCGGACATCTCGGCGCTGAACTCGGGAGTCTGCCAGGTCGGCTTGCCGACGACGACGTTCATCTCGAGGTCGCTGCGCCCGCCGTCGCGCAGGTGGAGGCGCTGCTCGGGGATGTTGATGAACACGTGGCGGCGGCCGAGATCCCGCGGCAGCCAGCGGAACTTCTCCATCGCGATCTGGAGTTGGCGCGCGCGCCCCCGGCCCGCGCCCCCGTTCAAGGCGGCGCGCGTCTTCGTCGTGACCACGCCGTCGACCGCGAGCCCGTGCCTCTTCTGGAAAGCCTCGAGCGCCGCCTTCACCTCTTCGTCGAAGAGCTCGGGATCCGTCGCGGGATCTCCGGCGCGAAGGTCGCCCGTCGCCTCGAGGTGCGCGCGCAGCGCCTTCACGCGGGACCCCTTCGAGCCCACGGCCAGTTTCGGCCCGTCGGCGACCGGCGGCAGCCCCTTGCCCGACGCGGCCTCGCGATGGCGCGCGAACTCGTCGCGGAAGCGGACGTAGGTGGGGTCGGTCGGCACGAATGTCGCGAGGTACGAACCCGGGTCCGCCGACCGCGCCGCCTCCTCGGCGACCTGCGTCGGGTCGAGATCGGTGGGCTGGACCCAACCGTCTCCCGTGCGCTTGTCGGGCCGAAAGGCCCCGTCGCGCACGTGGGCCGCGTAGTGCATGACGGCATCGGACAGGAGCATCTCGAGCTGGGCCTTCTGCGCGTCGGTCGAGGCGCCGACGAGGCGCTCGATCTGCTTCGGGTGATACCACGCCGGGTCGAGGCCCTCGTCGCCGGCCTTGCGGATCTGCTCCAGCACCGAAGCGACGCGCGGTCGCAGTTCCTTGTCCTTCGCGGTCGTCCAGAGAGGTGCCCATGCGCGCGGGCCGTAGAGTTCGACGAGCAGCGGCCCGTCGATCGCGGCGCCGTCCACCGGGGCCCCCTGCATGGCGAGGTCTCGGATCGCGGAGTCGAGCGCGCCACGCGGCTCCGGGTAGACGATCGGCGTCGGAGTGGGCGTCGGGGTCGGGGTCGGCGTCGCGGTCGGGGTGGCGCTCGGCGTCGGTGCAGGCGTCGCCGGGCCGGGCGTCGCGGTCGGTGCCGAAGTCGCAAACGGCGTCGAAGTGGCCGGGGGTCCCGTCGCGACGGGCGCCGCGCTCGCCGCCGGGGCGATCGCCGCCGTGGCGGATGGAGACGGCGATTGCGCCTGCGCGGTCACGCCCGTCGCGACGAGAACGACGAGGGCGATCGCAGACGGTGCGATCCCGATGCCGTGGTGCGCGCGTCGCGCGATCGTCGAGAACGATCCCATTCCTGCCCTGCCAGCCGTCGGAGCCCCGAACCTCGCCGTCGACTCCCGGAGGAGCCGGCCGGGCCGGTCCGCACCTTTCGTCGCCTCGCGGCGCCTTTCGCGCGTTGACTCCCCGCCACGGTCACACTACTGACGGCGCGGCCCCGATTGCAAACCTGGCCGCCACGACCGGAGGAATGCCGA
>JAGWVP010000489.1 GCA_018970825.1 bacterium
GGACGCGAAACCAGCCGAATTCGCGCCTCTCCGGATAACCCCGGCGCAGGGCGTCGAAGGCACGGCCGCGCTCGCCGGCCGGGGCCGCGACCACCCGACGCAGATCGGCGTCGTCGCGCCGGAGGGGGACCGCCGCCCCGACGGCGGCGCGGAGCGCGGGGCGCCCGACAGCGGAGACCTCGATCTCCCGGGGCTCGCCTGCGAGCGCGACGGTCGAGGGGTCGAACGGGAGGCCGGCGAACCGCGCGAGGGCCTGCGCGATCATCCGCGTGCCCGCGACCTTGCCGTCGATCGAGTAGCCGGCGACATGCGGCGAGCCCAGCGCGACGCGGGCGACGAGCTCCGGGTCCGGCTCGGGCTCCCGCTCCCAGACGTCGAGCGCGGCGAGCGGCCCCGCGCCCGACGCGATCGCGCGCAGCAGCGCCGCGCCGTCGACCACCGCGCCGCGCGAGGAATTCAGCAGCAGCGTCCCGGGCGCCATCCGCGCGAGCCCGGGCTCGCCGAGCATACGACGCGTCGGATGCTCGCCGTCGGCGACGAGCGGGACGTGGAGCGTGACCGCGTCGGATTCCGCGAGCAGCCGGTCGAGATCGACCCAGCCCGCCGGGCCCTCGCGACGCGCGCGCGGCGGGTCGCAGCGCAGCACGCGCAGGCCGATCGCCGGCGCGAGGCGCTCGACCATCGAGCCGACGTGCCCGACGCCCACGATCCCGAGCGTGCGCCCCTCGATCGACTCGCCGCGGACCGCCTCGAGCTCGAGCAGCACGGCCACGACCCACTCCGCGACCGAGCGGGCGTTGCATCCGGGCGCGCTCGCGAACGCGATGCCTTGCCGCTCGAGCCAGCCCGTGTCGACGTGGTCGGTGCCGATCGTCGCCGTGCCGACGAAGCGGACGCGGCTGCCGGCGAGGAGCGCCTCGTCGACCCGCGTGACCGACCGGACGACCAGCGCGTCCGCCCCGGCCACGTCGGCGGGCCCGATCGACCGGCCGGGCGCGCGCACGACCTCGCCGAAAGGGCCGAACGCCGTCTCCGCGAGGGGCACCGCCTCGTCGACGAGGATGCGAAGGCTCACGCAGCCGATTGGAACCGATGCGGCGACGCTCCGCCACTCTGGCGCGGGCGCGGGACCGGTGGCACGCTCGCGGGATGCCGAGCGCGCCCGCCTTCGTCCCGCGACCGCTCGACCCCGCGCTGCGCGTCGAGGTCGGCCAGCGGTTCGCGGGCTTCGAGCGCATCGCCTGCGATCCCGGGGGGCGTGCGGCGGCCGCGGTCGCGATCGCGCTGCTCGACGACGACGAGGGCCGGGCCTGCTTCGTGCTCACGCGCCGCGCCGCCCGCCTCTCGAACCACGGCGGCCAGTGGGCGCTCCCCGGCGGCCGCCTCGACCCGGGCGAGGACCCGGTCATGGCCGCGCTCCGGGAGCTGCGCGAGGAAGTCGGGCTCGCGGCCGACCCGGGAGACGTGCTCGGGCTGCTCGACGACTACCCGACGCGGTCGGGCTTCGTGATCACGCCGGTCGTCGTCTGGGCCGGCGCGGGCGCGCGGCTCGAGCCGGATCCCCGCGAGGTCGCCGCGGCCTACCGCATCCCGCTCGCGGAGCTCGACCATCCCGAGATCCCGCGACTGCGCCGCATCCCCGAGAGCGAGCGGCCGGTGATCTCGGTGCCGCTCGCGGGCCACGACGTGCACGCCCCGACCGCCGCCGTCGTCTACCAGTTCCGCGAGGTGGCGCTGCACGGTCGCGCGACGCGGGTCGCGCACTTCGAGCAGCCGGTGTTCGCGTGGCGGTGAGGCGGGCGCCGGACCTCGACCCGCCCCTCGAAGCCGACGGCCTCGGCGTCGTCCCGCGGCCGCATCACCCCCGCAGCGTGCGGTCGAGGAACGACGTCGCGCGCTTCCACGCGAGGTCGGCACACGCCGCGTCGTAGACCTCGGGCCGGCGCTCGTTCAGGAACGCGTGGTCCGCATCGTAGCGGAACACCTCGGCCGTGACGCCGCCGCGCTTCATCGCGGCGTCGAGCGCATCGACCGCGGCGGGCGTGCACCAGTCGTCGCGATTCGCGAAGTGGCCGGAGAACGGCACCCGGATCTTCGCCGGGTCGGCCGCCTCGACCGGCGGGATGCCGTAGAAGCACACGGCCGCGTCGAAGTCGGGCACGTGCACCGCCGCGATCACGGTGAGCGCGCCGCCCATGCAGAAGCCGCCGACGCCGACCTTCGGCGCGCCCGCGGCCTTCAGGTGGCGCGCGCAGCCGCGCACGTCCTGGACCGCCGCGTCGGCGAAGTCGAGCCCGGTCATCAGGTGGTTCGCCTCGTCGGGGTTCGCGGCGAGCCGCCCGCGGTAGAGATCGGGCACCAGCACCGAGTAGCCTTGTCCGGCGAGGCGGGCGGCGAGCCCCTTCATCTGCTCGTTCAATCCCCACCACTCCTGGATCATGACGAAGCCGGGGCTCTTCGCCCCGGCGGACGACGGCACGAACCAGGCCGACAGTTTCCCGCCGTCGGGCCGGGCGACCTCGATCATCTCTCCCATCGCGTCGAACCTCCTCGGAATTCGTCGCGCCGCCCGCGCGCCGCACGGTCGGGCCCGGCGGAGCGCGGCGGAGCGCATCCGGTCTCTAGCGATTTTTTCGCCCCGGGGCGCAACCCGCCCCGGCAGGTCCTGTTTCAGCGCTGCAGGGAGGATTGGGAAACATGAAGAAGTTCCTGGTCTCGCTCGCGGTTCTCGGCTCGGTGGCGTTCGCCGCCCCCGCCCATGCCTGGGTGGGCGTCTCGGTGGGCGTCGGCGTGCCCGGCTACGGCTACGGATACGGGTACGGTTACCCCGGCGTCGGCGTGGTCGTCCCGCCGGTCGCGGTGGTGCCTCCGGTCGTCGGGGCCTGCGGCTACTACGGCTGCGGCGCGGTGGTGGCACCTCCGGTCGTGGTCGGCGGCGTCTACGGCGCCGGCTGGGGCGGCGGCTGGTACGGCGGTTACGGTGGCGGCTACGGCGGCGTGTACGGCGGCGGCTGG
>JAGWVP010000490.1 GCA_018970825.1 bacterium
AAGCCCGGTGGCCCGTCTTCGTCAAGACCGGCCGCGCTCGGCTCGATTTCACGATCGTAGGGATCGGGCTCTCGGGGGCTCTCAGGCGTCGTCCCCGGGCTCCTCGGGCCCGGACTCCGCCTCGGCGATCCGCCCCTGGACGTCCTCCCAGCGGGCGAGGGCCGCTTCGAGTTCGCGCTCGACCTCGGCGTGGCGGCGGTTGCGGGCGGCGAGGTCGCCGCCGGTCGCCGCAGCATAGGTCGCGGGATCCGCGAGCTCGGCTTCGAGGCCGGCCTTCTCGCGCTCGAGCGCATCGACCAGGTCCTCGAGCCGGGAGGCCTCCTCGCGCAGCGGCCGCAGCCTTCTCGCGAGTGCGACGCGCGCCTCCGCGGCCTGCCGGCGCTCGGCGCGCAGACCGCGTGCGGACCTCTCGCCGGCGAGCGCGTCTTCGGCTGGCGTCGCCGCTTCGCGCGCGGAGGTGCCCTCGGCCGCGGCCTCCGACTCCCGGGCCCGTCGCCAGAGGTAGTAGTCCCAGTCGCCGGCGTACTCGTCGACGCGACCGCCGGCGATCCGCACGACGCGCCGCGCGACCGAGCGGATGAAGTGCACGTCGTGGGAGACGAACCCGAGCGCGCCCTCGAAGTCGACCAGCGCCGCGATCAGCGCGTCGACCGAGGGGACGTCGAGGTGGATCGTCGGCTCGTCCATGAGAAGGACCGACGGCGGGCGCAGCAGGATCAACGCGAGCGCGAGCCGGCTCTTCTCGCCGCCGCTCAGCACGGAGGCCGGCTTGTGCACGTCGTCTCCGGTGAACAGGAACGAGCCGAGCAGCGCGCGGACCGTCGTCTCTCCCTGGTCGCGCACCCGGGCGAGCGCGTTCTGCAGGACGGTCGCGCCGACGTCGAGCATCTCCTCGCGGTGCTGCGCGTAGTAGCCGACGGTGACCCCGTGGCCGACCCGTCGCTCGCCCGCGTCCAGCGGGGTGGCGCCGCCGAGCATCTTGAGCAGCGTCGACTTGCCGGCGCCGTTCGGTCCGACCAGCACGGTCTTGTCGCCGCGGCGCAGCACGAAGTCGAGCCCCTCGTGGACGCGGTGCTCGCCCCAGGACTTGGAGGCGCCCTCGAGCTCCAGCACCGGATCCGACGTCCGCGGCGGCTGTGGGAAGCGGATGCGCACGCTCGCCGACTCCCGCGCCACCTCGATGCGCTCCTCCTTCTCGAGCGCCTTCAGCCGGCTCTGCACCTGGCGGGCCTTGGTCGCCTTCGAGCGGAAGCGCTCGACGAAGCGCTCGGTCTCCCGCAGGCGCTTCTCCTGCTCGCGCGCGCGGGCCTCGAGCTGTCGTCGCTCGAGCGCGCGCTGCTCGACCCACGCCTCCCAGCCGAGGTTCCAGCGCCGCGCGCTCCCGCCGTCGACCTCGACGATCGAGGTCGCGAGCGAGGCGAGGAACGCGCGGTCGTGCGAGATCACGACCAGGGTCGACGGACAGCGGGCGAGAAAGCCCTGCAGCCAGAGCACCGACTCGAGGTCGAGGTGGTTCGTCGGCTCGTCGAGCAGCAGGAGGTCGGGGAGGTCGGTCAACAGCCGCGCGAGCTCGGCCCGCATGACGTAGCCGCCGGAGAAGGATCGCAGCGGCCGGGCTTCCGCCCCCGGCGCGAAGCCGAGCCCGGCGAGGATGCGCTTGGCGCGCGCCTCGCGGTCGTGGCCGCCGAGTTCGTCCTGCTGCGCGTGGAGCTCCGCGAGTCGGGCGGCCATCGCCGCCTGGCGCGCGGGGTCGCTCTCGCGCTCGATCGCGTCGGGCAGGTCGCGTAGCTCGTCGAGGATCCGGGCGAGCCGCCCGCCGGGCCGCAGCGCCGTCTCGAGCACGGTGGCGTCGGGCGTCGAGAGGATCTCCTGCGAGAGGTGCCCGACCGAGGCGCCGCGGACGCGCGAGACCGCGCCCTGGTCGGGCTCGGCCGCGCCGCGCAGGATCGCGAGCAGCGTCGACTTGCCGGCGCCGTTGGGGCCGACCACCCCCACGCGGTCTCCCTCGCCGATCCGGAGGGAGACGTCGCGCAGCAGCGTCCGGCCGGCGAAGCCCTTGTGCACGCCGTCGAGCGAGATCATCGCCGGTCAATCGTAGCGGAGCGCCTCGATCGGGTTCATCCGGGCCGCCCGGCGCGCCGGGTAGAAGCCGAAGAACACCCCGACCGCGGCCGAGAACAGGAAGGCGCCCAGGATCGCCCCCGGGGACAGGCGGGTCGGCCACTCGCTCAGGCTCGCGATCGCGCGGGTGACGCCGATCCCGAGCAGGATCCCGATCAACCCTCCGAGCGTCGAGAGGACGATGCCCTCGGCGAGGAACTGGCCCAGGATGTGGCGACGCTTGGCGCCGACGGCCATCCGGACGCCGATCTCCCGGGTGCGCTCGGCGACCGAGACGAGCAGCGTGTTCATGATCCCGATCCCGCCCACCACCAGCGAGATCGAGGCGATCGCGAGCAGCAGGTTCGACATGACCTTCGCCATGCCTTGCGCCGTCTGCGCGAGCTCGGTCATCGTGCGAACGCCGAAGTCGTCGGGCTCGTCCTCGGGCACGCGGTGGCGCTGCCGGAGAAGCGCCGTGGTCTCCGCGACCACCGTCGGCTCGTCCTCGGGGGACGCCGCCGAGACCATGATCGAGTCCACGCTGCCGAGCCGGGAGGTGCCGAGGACCTTCCGCTCGGCGGTGCTGAACGGGATGAAGACCGAGTCGTCCTGGTCGCGGCCGTAGGTGTTCTGGCCCTTGGGCTCGAGCAGGCCGATCACGCGAAAGGGGACGTCCTTGATGCGGACCTCGGCCCCGACCGGGTCCTGCCCCGCCCCGAAGAGCATGTCGGCGACGGTCTTGCCGAGGACGACCACGCGCGAGGACGTGTCGTCGTGCACGGCCGTCACGAACTCGCCGCCCACGAGCGGCCATTCGCGCACGTCGACGTAGGAGGCCGGCACTCCCCAGACCTGGGTGCTCCAGTTCTGGCCCTGCGCCTGGAGCTGCGCGACGCCGCGCTTGTACC
>JAGWVP010000491.1 GCA_018970825.1 bacterium
CCGGGGAAGCACGGGTCGCGAGCGCCGAGCGCCGCGAGACGCCCCGGGGCGAGGATTCGGTCCGAAGTCGGGACGTGCTACGGGACGCCCGTGGTGGGGCGCGGCCGCAGGTGCGGGCGCGGCGGAAGCCGTGTCCGTGATCGACGAGGTCGCGTCGCCCTCGCGACCCTTGCCGTCGTCGGCGGGCTCCTTGCGCCGCTCCCCGCCGCGGCCCGCCGCTCCGGCGGCGGGGCTCTCGCGCGGCTCGAACGACAGGTCCAGGCGCTGCAGGCCGAGGTCGATCGGCTGAAGCGCCGGGAGTGCCAGCGCGACGAACAGGCGCAGGCGGTCGCGGCGAGCCCCCGGGTCGACGGCGAAGCCGCGCATGGCGACACCGTGCCCGCCGGCACCGCGCGCGGAAGCATCGCGCAGCCGGACGGCGCGCCCGGGCCGACGGTGTCGTCGCCTTCGACCGGTGCGCCGGCCCCCGCCACCGCCGCGACCCTTGCGCAACCGGATGGAGCCGCGGACGGAAATGCCCCGACCCTCTCCTCGCGCAAGGGCGTGGTCGCGAATGCCGCCCTCTCGACCGTGCTGCCCGGAGCGGAGGTCGCCCGCCCCGCCGGCGAGGCGGCGAAGCTCGCGGCCGGCTACCAGCCCGGAGGCTTCTTCATCCGCGACGAGAAGGGCGAGTGGCTGCTGCGCATCGGCAGCTATCTGCAGGTCGATGCCCGCTTCTTTCCGGGCGACTCGTCGAGCCTCGACCCGGACCAGTTCCTGATCCGGCGGGCGCGCCTCTACTTCGAGGGCTCGCTCGGCCCGTGGGTCGATTTCAAGCTCCAGGAGGACTTCGCGACCACCGCGACGCTGTTCGACGCCTACGCCGACGTGAAGCCGTTCGGGCGCTGGGCGCGGATCCGCATCGGCAAGTTCAAGACGCCGGTCGGCCTCGAGCGCCTGCAGGCGGCGACGGTGCTGCCGCTCGTCGAGCGCGGACAGCCGACGAACCTGGTGCCGATCCGCGGACTCGGCGCCGAGGTCTGGGCCTCCTACCTCGACGGAACCCTGGGCTACGAACTCGGGGCCTTCGACGAGGCGCCCGACCTCTCCAACGTGACCGGGCAGGCGTTCGACGACTTCAACTTCTTCGGCCGCGTCTACTCGCAGCCCTTCGCGCGCTCCGGGATCGCGTGGATCTCGGGTCTCGGCGTCGGCATGGCGGGATCCTACGGGCGGGAGAACGGTACCTTCGCCTCCAACAACCTGCCCGTCTACCGCAGCTTCGGGCAGGCTGCGATCTTCACCTACGTGCAGGGCGCGACGCTTCCGACGACCGCGATCGCCGACGGCATCGCGAGCCGCTGGAACCCGCAGGCCTCCTGGTACGCGGGGCCGTTCGGGGTCGAGTTCGAGTACGTGTCGTCGCGCACGCCCGTCACGCTGGGCGACGTGAACGACACGCTGAACAACCAGGCCTGGGCCGTGACCGCGTCCTACGCGCTGACCGGCGAGGCCGAGTCGTGGCGCGGGATCGTTCCGAACGAACCCTTCGAGCCGATCGCGTCGGGAATCCCCGGGCGGTGGGGCGCGTTCGAAATCGTCGGGCGCATCGACGGCATGCGCATCGATCCCGACGCCTTCCGACTCGGGTTCGCCGACCCCGGGCGGTCGATCCGGCGCGACTTCGGATTCGGCGGCGGCGTGAACTGGGTCTGGAGCCGCAACGTCCGCTTCAGCCTCGACTACTACCACACCGACTTCAAGGGCGGCTGGAACCGCGACACCTGGAATCGGCCGACCGAGGACGCGGTCATCGGTCGCTTCCAGTTCGCGCTCTGAGGCGGAGGCGGACGCCCATGCGGGGATCGACGACGTGAGTTCCGACCGGGTGTCGTCGACGGGGCTGCTCGCGGCAGTCCTGCTGCTCGTGTCGGCCTGCGTCGCGACCGGCGTGCCCGCGGAGCCGACCGGCACGCCGACCCCGGGGTGGAGCCGCGTCATCGTGATGCTGCGCGTGAACACGACCGACCCCGCGTCGCTCGCCGCGCTGCGCGAGAAGCTCCTTTCCGGGCTGCCGCCGGGGAGCCACCGCGTCCTCCGGACGTACTCGGCAGTGCCCGCGGTCTCGCTCGACGTCTCGCCCGGGGCGCTCGCCGCATTGCGATCCTCGCCGCTCGTCGCGAGCGTGCAGGCGGACTCGCTCGCGCATCCGACGACCGATCGCTGAGTCCCGGCCGACGCCCCGGGGCACTCGCCCGCGCCTCTCCGGCGTGCAGTGCCTCGCCCCCGGGCACTCGCCCGCATCGCTTCGCCAGCGAGGGGCCCCACGGGGGGCGCAGGCTCCGGCACGGCCCTTGCTGCTGGTCGAAAGTGCAATCGCAGGGCGGCGACGACGTCGACTCCTTCGTCGCCGCATGGCGAGTGCGGCTCCGGGCAGAGCCCCGGGGTCCCGATATCGGTGAGAGTCTCTGCGCGACCTCGGAAAGGCCGGGGCACGTGGGAGAGTCCACCAGAGCCGCGGCCGGTGGAAAATCCCTCCTCCACCGGCCGCGTTCTTTTTCCCGCGACTCCCGGACCTCCCGGGGCCGGTCGCGCGCAGGATTGCTCGCCCCGGTGGAGCTCCTTGCCGATCGACTCCCGGCTCATCGGGGTCTTGCCGATCGGCTCCCCGGCGCAGCGCGCGCCCAGGGCGCGGCCGGCGTTCCGAGGCCCGCCGGGCTCGTCCTCCGCCGGATCCGTTGCCGGATTCCGAGGCAGGTGCCCGTTCGGCGGGCACCGATCCCTGCCCGCCGCCCCGGAATCGGGCGCGGAACGTGACCGCGCCCGTGGCACATCCGTTGCTCCACTGCCTGCCGTGGCGGCCCGCTTCCGGGTCGAACGAGAGGTGGGGACGACGTGAAGAAAGTGGAGGCGATCATCAAGCCGTTCAAGCTCGAAGACGTCCGGGAAGCCGTCGAGGATGCGGGAGCCCACGGCATGACGATCTCGGAAGTACGCGGATTCGGACGCCAGCGAGGGCAC
>JAGWVP010000492.1 GCA_018970825.1 bacterium
ACGGTGCAGATGCCGCTCGACGCGCGCACGGGCAAGTACAAGAAGACCCGCCAGAAGTTCACGATCCGCGCCGCCGCGGGTGACGGCCGCGTCGACACCGACAACTTCATGCTCTACTGCGTGCCGAGCCGCTGCGGCGACGGCAAGAAGCAGAAGCCCGAGGAGTGCGACGACGGCAATCGCCTGAACGGCGACGGCTGCTCGTCGGACTGCAAGTTCGAGGGTCCGACCCCGACGCCGACCCCGACGGCCACGCCGGAGCCGACCGCGACGCCGGAGCCGACCGAGACGCCGGTGCCGACCGAGACCCCGGCTCCGACCCCGACGCCGATCCCGACCCCGACCCCGCTCCCGACGCCCGAGTCCCTCGGCGGCGAGAGCCCTGCGGGTCCGGCCACCGCCGAGACCCAGTCCGATCCCGCGGTCGCGCTCGACGCGACGGGCGACCAGATCGTCGCCTGGGTGCGCGGCGGCAAGATCGTCGTTCAGCGCTACAACGACGACGGAACGGTCCTCGGTTCCGAGATCAAGCCGCAGGTGCTCGGCAACGACGCGACCGGCGAATTCCCCGACGTCGCGACCGACGCCGCAGGCAACTTCGCGGTCTGCTGGGCAGGCGACGACGGCGTCTACGAGCAGGCGTTCGACACTTCGGGCGCCGCCGTCGGCGACCTGAACTACACCCTCACCAACCGCGCCCCGTCGCATTGCTCGATCGCCTCGACCTCGACGGGCAGCCGAGTGCTCGCCTACGACAGCGACGCGGGCATCTTCGCGCAGCGCATCGACGCCTCGAACGCCACCGTCGGCACGGCCTTCGAGGTCGCCTCGACCGGGTCGCAGCCCGACGTCGTCTACCTGGATGCGGGCCGCAAGGCCTTCGCCTGGAAGGACGGCGGCGTGAAGGCGCGCCTCTTCGACGCGGGTTCGACCGCCGAGGGCGCCGCCTTCGACGTCACCGCGGACGACTCGATCCCGTCGATCGCGGCCGACGAGGCCGGCAACTTCGTCGTCACCTGGCTCTCGAGTTCGCTGCCGAAGGCCCAGCCCTACGCCAAGAACGGCTCGGCGGACGGCTCGGCCTTCGACGTGTCGTCGGATCCCACGGCGACGGCGACCGGGGCGACCGTGCGCTCGGCGATCGACCTCGCGGGCAACTACGCCGCGGTGTGGCAGTCGTCGGCCGGCGTGCTCGGCCGCTACTTCGACTCGTCGAACCCGAAGGTGGCGCTCGGCAACAACTTCCAGGTGAACACCGGCGCGGTCGCGACCTCCGCGGCCCCGGCGCTCGGCATGGACGTCGCGGGCAACTTCGCGGTCGTCTGGGCCGGCACCGCCGACATCAACCTGAAGCGCTACACCCGCAGCATGTTCAACGTGCCGGCCAACAGCTACTCGGGCCCGACCGCGAACGGCGGCTCGCTGCAAACCTCGGCGGGCGCGACGGCGGGCGACCCGATCGCGGTGACGGTCACCACCCCGACCGGCGGCACGGTGAGCGTGGGCACCGGCCCCGCCCAGCTGACGGACCCGGCCGGGTACCAGCTGCTGAACTTCCAGGTGGCGATCCAGGCCCCGGCCCAGACCACCAACAACCCGCTCGTTCTCGAGTTCGAGATCGCGGCCGACGCGATCCCGCTCGGCGAGAACGCGAACAGCCTCGTGATCCTGAAGAACGGCGTCGCGGTGAACGGCTGCGCGGGCGCGGGTGCGAACCCGGATCCGTGCGTGGCCGCCCGCACTCCGCTCGGCAACGGCAACGTGAAGATCACCGTCCGGACGTCGACGGCGAGCCTCTGGCAGTGCGCGAAGACCTACATCGCCACGCCGACGCCCACCCCGACCCCGACGCCGACTCCGACTCCGACGCCGACCTCGGTGCCGACTGCGACGCCGACGTCGACCCCGGTGCCGACGCCGACCCCGGTCCCCGCGACCCCGACCCCGACCCCGGCGGCGACCGCGACCCCGGTCGCGACCGGCACGCCGATCGGCGACTGGTACTTCAACGTCGGAACGGGGGCGAGCGCGAGCTGCCCGACCACCGCGACCAGCCAGGGCTCGTTCCTGCGCGGCGCGGGCATGCCCGGCAGCACCAGCGCCGGCAACGGCACGGGCACGCCTCCGGTCTGCTCGCTGAGCCGCGGCAACTTCGACAACCGGTTCTGCAGCCTGAACAGCGACATCCCCTGCACGGCGGATGCGAACTGCTCGGGTGTGGGTGCGGGCACCTGCTCGGCCGGACGCTTCGACGTCCGGGCCGGCGGCCGCGACCCGAGCAACGGCCAGGCCGCGATCTCGCTCGTCACGCCGCGCGTCCTCCGCGTGCAGCAGCCCTCGGCTGCCAGCAACGACTGGATCTGCGTGCGTGTCGCGAGCAGCAGCAACGGCTGGGTCGATTGTGACGGCGGCACCGACGCGACGGTCCGTGCGCTGGCGAACAGCAACGGCCCGGCGGCCCCGCCGGAGCCGAGCTGGGATCCGGCGTGGCTGTCGGTCGGAGTCGATCCGACGGGCGACGCGACGGTCGGCCAGGCCACTCTGCCGGTGGCGGTCAAGCTGATCACGGGCCCCTCGGCCTGTGTCGGCCCGGACAACGCGGCATGGGACGCGGTCGCCGAGACGACCACCGTGCTGACGACCGGGTTCGCCCACTCGATCCTGCAGGGCGCGCACAAGTGCCCGGCGGCGGTCGCCGGCCTCGCGAACTGCCCGAACGCGGGCAGCTACACGGTGCCCGGCACCTCGTCGACCAATGCGGCGACGTTCCAGAACCTGATGGGCAACCACTCCACGATGGAGTGCGGAAACTGGACGGCCCAGACGACCAAGTTCTTCCAGATGCCCATCTACTTCCTCGACTCGCAGTTCGGCAGTGGCGTGTGCGACCCGACGGGTGGCTCGACCAACGGCTCGAACTGCGGCGACATCGCGATCGTCGCGCGCGTCCTCGCGAACGGCACGACCGCGGGTCCGTGATCGGGGCCTGAC
>JAGWVP010000493.1 GCA_018970825.1 bacterium
TCGCCGCCGCGCTGCTCGCGCGCGCGCGCCGGGCCCCGGCGTCCACCCGGGCCGCGGCCGCGCGCGACTCGCTCAGGCCTTGATCGCGCGGATCACGTCCTGCCAGCGCTCGACGTGCTCGCCGTCGCGGAACGGGACGTAGAAGCCGACGCGGTCGAGCAGGCCCTCGTACTTCGCGCGGAGCTTTCCGGCGATGTCGCCCCAGGTGCCGGTCGTCGCGAACACCTCGAGCATCTCGTCGTCGATCAGGTCGGCCATGCCCGCCCAGTCGCCGCGGCGGGTCATCTCGTTCAGCTTCTCCTGCAGGTCGCCCCAGCCGTGCGCGTCGAGCACCGGCTTGTAGGCCGGCGTCGACGCGTAGAACGAGAGCTGCTGCTTCACGAGGCCCTTCAGGCCCGCCTGCTCGCGCTCGTCGTCGCCCAGGATGACGAACACCGAGGTCGACAGCTTGCAGTCGCGCCGGTCTCGCCCGGCCTTCGCCGCGCCGGCCTCGATGTTCGGCAGGATCGTGCCCCGCAGGTACTCGACGGAGTGGAACGGGTGGACGTGGAAGCCGTCGCAGAGTTCGCCCGCGAGCCGGCACATGTACTCGTTCACGCCGGCGATGTAGATCGGGATCTTCGGGTGCTCGATCGGGCCGCCGCTGAAGAACGGCGTCATGAGCGTGAAGTTGTAGAACTTGCCTTCGAAGCGGGGCCGCGTGCCGTTCTGGAAGCAGTCCCAGGCGGCGCGGATCATCTGGATCATCTCCCGCAGCCGAGGCCCCGGAGACTCCCACTTCACGCCGAAGCGGCGCTCGTTGTGGGCCTTCACCTGCGTGCCGAGTCCGAGGATGAAGCGCCCCTTCGAGAGCGCCTGCAAGTCCCAGGACTGCATCGCGTGGACGAGCGGACTCTTCGGGAAGGCGACCGCGATCGAGGTGCCGAGCTCGATCCGCTCGGTGTGCTCGGCGGCGAGCACGAGCGGGAAGAAGGCGTCGTGGCCGGTCTCCGCCGTCCAGAGCGCGTCGAACCCCATCCGCTCGGCGGCCTTGGCCGCGGCGGGCACCTCGCGCAGGTCGGCGGTCATGAGCCCGGTGTCGAACTTCATCGGTCCTCCGGTGTGACGGTCGTGGCCGGCCTCAGCCGACCCATCCGAGCCTGCGGGCGACGACGTCGGCCGCGAGGCCCGCGAGGAAGAGCAGCCCGAAGCGCCGCGTGTGCTGGAACGCGAACGCGGCATACCACAGCGGCCAGATGCCCGGCGGGTACTCCGCCGGAGGGGCCGCGGGGCGGGGCTGCAGGTAGGCCTGCACCGCGCGCCACCACCAGGGGGCCGCGCCGAGCACGGCGAGCAGGAGGAAGGAGAACTTGCCGGTCGCCACGAGCCAGAAGACGAGCAGGTACTGGAGCGTCAGCATGGCGATCGTCGCCATGCGCGCGTTCGTCTCGCCGAGCAGGACCGGCATCGTCCGGATGCCCTTCGCCCGGTCGGCCTGGAGCTTGTCGGTGTGCTTGCCGAACAGCACGGTCGTCGCCGCGAGCGCGCACGGAAGGCTCGCGACGATCACCGGCCAGTTCCAGTCGCCGGTGACGACGTAGTAGCCGCCGCCCACCATGAGCGGCCCCCAGACGAGGATCACCGCGACCTCGCCGAGCCCGACGTACTTGAGCGGCCAGGTGTAGAAGAGGACGAAGAAGGCGCCGATCCCGAGCAGCGCGAGCGTCGCCTGCCCGCGGGTCGCGACCAGGTAGAGCCCGGCCGCGAGGGCGATCGCCCCGGTCACGGCGATGTAGGCCAGCATCTGGCCACGGGTGAGCAGCCCGTGCTCGAGCGGCTGGGGGCCGTATTGCGCCCGGAAGTAGTTGTCCTTATCCACTCCCTTGGCATGGTCGGTCAGGTCGTTCACGAGGTTGTTCGTCGCGTGCGCGAAGAGCAGCCCGACGGTCACCATGAGCCAGGGCACGAGGTGGAAGCGGCCGTCTCGAGCGGCGAGCAGGCCCGCGATCGCCGCCGCGTTGAACGTCATCACGAGCACGGCCGAACGCGTGGCGATCAGCCATCGCGACACCAGGTCGAGCGAGTCCCACTCCTGCTTGTCGACCCGCGGGATCACGCGGATCGCCTTGCCCCACATCGCGGTGTTCATGGAGAGATCGCTACCGGATCTCGGCTGGCCGGGCCAGAAGCGCCCCCGCCGGCCCGGGGCGGGGCGACGTCGGAGCGGGCGCCGTGCGCGCCCGGAGGCCTCGCATGAAGAACTTCGTCTACGGACTGCTCGTCGGCTCGTTCGTGGCCTGGCTCTGGGCGACCCAGGGAGCGATGCTCGGCTCGACCTTGCAGGGGATGCTCGGCTGGCGCGATCAGGCCCGGGGCTCGGTCGGCGGATACGGGGGAACGAAGTCGGGCCGCTGAGCCCGCCCGCGGGTCCCGGCCGGCGACCCGGGGACGCCCGCCGGACCGGCGACGACCCGGGATCGAGCGGGCGGTCGCCTCGTCGGCCGCGACCTGAGGGTGCTGGCGCCTGCGCGGTGGCGGCGTAGTCTCCACGGAAGCACCGGGCCTACCCCCGGCAGACGTCCGCCGACGCGAGCCGCGGCGAAGCGAGAGGAGCCAAGTGCAGCCGACGAGCAGGAAGATCGACGGGGCGGGGCGGACCGTGCTGCTGACGGGAGCGACCGGCTTCGTCGGCAACGCACTCCTGCCGGCACTCGTCGACGCCGGCTTCGCGGTGCGCTGTGCGACCCGTGACGCCGTGCGCGCCTCCCGCCGTTGGCCCGACCGGCAATGGGTGCAGGCCGACGTCGCCGACCGCACGGCGGTCGCGGCTGCCCTCGAGGGCTGCGACGTGGCCTTCTACCTGGTCCACGACATGGCCTCGGGGGGCTCCGACTTCCATCGCGCCGAGATCGCACAGGCCGAGAACTTCGTGCGCGCGGCCGAATCGGCGGGCGTGCGCAGGATCGTCTACCTCGGAGGGGTCGCCGGTCCGCCGGAC
>JAGWVP010000494.1 GCA_018970825.1 bacterium
TCCACCACTTGCGGCCGTTGATCACGTAGTCGTCGCCGTCGCGTTCGATGCGGCAGCGGATGTTCGTCGCGTCGGACGAGGCGACCTCGGGCTCGGTCATGGCGAAGGCCGAGCGGATCTCGCCGGCGAGGAGCGGCTCGAGCCACTGCTTCTTCTGCTCCGCGGTGCCGTAGCGCTCGATCACCTCCATGTTGCCGGTGTCGGGCGCCGCGCAGTTGAAGGTCTCGGGCGCGATCGGCGAGCGGCCCATGACCTCGCAGAGCGGCGCGTACTCGACGTTGGTGAGCCCGGCGCCCCGCTCGCTCTCGGGGAGGAAGAGGTTCCAGAGACCGGCCGCCTTCGCCTTGCGCTTCAGTTCCTCGATGACCGGCGGCTGCTTCCAGCGGCCGTGCTCGTCGAGTTCGGCTTCGTAGACGGCTTCGGCCGGGTAGACGTGGGCGTCCATGAACTCCTGCAGCTTCGCGAGCAGGCCCTTCACCTTGTCGGAGTGGTCGAAATGCACGGCGGTCTCCTTCCGAATGCGCGCGCGGTGCGGCGTCGGCCCGATCCAACAGGATCGCCGGGCCCGATGCCAGAGGACCGGCGTCTCGGCTAGGGGCGCGCGCCTGCACCCCGCAGGGAAGCAGCCGCGGCGGCGGGGTCGATCGCCCGTACGGTCCAGTCGGGCTGCGAGACGACGAGGAAGGTGCCGCCGCACTCGGCGAGCGCCGGCGCGAAGGCGTCGAGCCCGGCTGCATCGAGGGCGCGTCGGGCGTCGGCGCAGCCCAGCCCCGGCCGCCCGGTGGCCGCGCGGAGCGCCGCGTCTCCGTCGATCGTCGCCGCCATCATCCCGGCTGCCATGCGCCGGTCGGCGTCGTGAAACCACTGCCCGGGGACGACGAGTCGCGGGTGGTCGGGGTGGAACACGCGCATCGCCGCGTCGAGGTAGGTCGAGAAGACCATCCGATCGCGGACCTCGTAGGGAGCGCCGAGCAGCACGGTGATGCCCGGGCCGGCCCCGGGCGGCGTCGCGCGGTCGACGTCGTCGAGCACGCGGCGGCCGACCTGGCCCGCGATCCGCCAGTCGCGGGCGATGGCGTCGGTCTGGCCCGCGAGAGGCCAGAGGATCGCCGCGGCGAGCGCGGCGGCGAGCGGCGCGCCGGCACGCGGCACCCGCGCGGCACCTGCGACGAGCGCGCCCACGGCGATCGCGACCCCGAGCTGGCTCGCGTAGAGGAAGCGGGCGGGGACGCCACCCGTCACAGGCGCGAAGGGCGCGAAGCCGACGAGCGCGACCAGGGCCCCGATCGGCACGAGCTCGAGCCACCGGGGCGCCGCCCACGCGGTGGCGGCGGCTGCTGCGGCGACGGCCCACCCCGCGGGGGCGAGTCGCTGGAGAAAGCGCCGCATCGCCTTCCCGAGGTGCGCGGCGAAGTCGATCGAGACGATGTCCCCGGCCGAGCGCATCGGGTAGAGCGTCTCGCTGCCGACCGCCCAGCGGCGCAGCACGAACCACGCGACCGTGAGCGCCAGGGCGGCGAGCCAGGCGCGGAGGAGGGCGGGTCGACGCCCGGCCGCGGGCCGTCGCGCGAGTGCGACGAGCACCGCGAAGACCGGCACGTACACGCTCGCCTCGTAGGCGAGCAGCGCCAGCGCGGTGCAGGCGAGGAACGCGAACGTGTCGCCGCGACGACCGGCCGTCGCCACGCGGTCGAAGAAGACGAGGGCGGCGAGCGACCAGGAGAGCCCGATCGGGTGGATGCGCCCCGAGATCCAGACCGAGTTCTCGTAGCCGAGCGGGAAGACCGCGAAGACCGCGGCCGAGGCGAGCGCGAACACCGCGTCGCCCGAGAGGCGGCGGAGCAGCACCGCGAAGAGCGCCGCGGCGACCGCGTGGGCGACCAGCCCGTGCAGGTGCCAGCCTCGTGCGTCGAGGCCGAAGAGCACCCGGTCGGCGAGGAAGCTCACCCGCGAAAGCGGCCGGTACGCGGGGCCGTGGCCCCACGGCCCGACGAAGCTGCGCAGGACGTCGCCGGGTTCGCTGATCTCGAGCCAGCGGAAGTCGTCGGAGGCGAACCAGCAGCCGAGCGCCTCGCGGTGGACCACGAGGACGAGAGCGGCGAGCAGCGCCGTGGCGAGGAGGCCGAAGCGGAGGTCGCTCGCACCGCCGGGAGGTCCGGCGGCGTGCGTCGGTCTCGACTCCCCCGGGGTCACTCGGGGACGGCCGTGCCGGTCTCCGCGGGATCGAGCAGGCTGCCGATGCCGTTCACCACGGCGTCGCGGGTCTGCAACTGGCCCGTCTTCCCGCCGAGCCAGTTCCACTCGATGAAGCGCACGATCGAAGCGTGCTCCATCGGCACGTGCGAGACGGTCCCCTTCCTGGCGAAGCGGCCGACGGCGAAGGCCGGCGTGCGCGGACCGTAGGGCTTGCCGTCGACCGTGCTGTTCGAAGGCGGCGCGACGTGGTCGAAGTAGCCGCCGCTCTCGTCGTAGACCACCAGCACGAGCGTGTTCGAGGCGTAGGGCGAAGCGGCGATCGAGTCGACGAGCTCGCGCACGAAGTCCATGCCCGCGGTGATCGTCGTGCCGTAGCCGGGGTGCTCGGTCTTGAAGCCGAGCGCCTTCACCCACGCGACCGGTGGCAGGGTTCCGCCGGCCAGGTCCCCGGCGATGCGCGAGTAGTCCTTGATGTAGGCGGGGTCGTCGCGGAAGCGCGGATAGTACTGGAAGGGAATGTCCGACGGGTCGTAGACGCAGGGGTAGACGCCGATGCCGAACGGGCAGGCCGGGTCGGGCGCCGGGCACCGGCCCTGCGCGAGGGAGTCGACCATGTGGTCGTACCCCTCGACGTAGAACGACCAGCCGATGCCCGCGTCGGCGAGCAGGTCGCCGATCGTCGGGTCGTCCCAGCTCGCCGCGTTCTTGTTGAGCGCGCACTCGTCGCCGATCGCGCCTTCGGGCATGAACTGGTTGTCGGGGAAGACGAACGCG
>JAGWVP010000495.1 GCA_018970825.1 bacterium
CGCGGGAAGGTGATTCTTCTGCGAGGCGACGCGGGCGCGGACCTGTTCGATCGAAGTCGGCATGGAGCCTCCGGGGGGCGGACGTTCGTTGCCGGGGTCGCCGCCGTCCCTCCGGTGAAAATACTCGAAGGGCGAGCCCTTGCCCAATCGGGCGGGATTCCGGTCGCGGGGACCTGCCGGGAGGGTCGGGGTGCGTCACCCGCCGCCAGCGAACGTGCCGAGGCGATCCGCCGACGGCCCCGGGAGGCCGGCCGCTTCGATCACGACCCGGGGCTGCGCCCGCTTCGCCAGTCGTAGTCCCCCGGGTCCACCGTTCGCGTCCACGACCAGGTGTCGACGAGCCGCCAGGGGCTCAGCCCGTTCACCTCGCCGTCGGCGTTCTTGTAGAAGCTGTGCTCGATGTGCGGCGAGGCCCAGACCATCGTCTTCATCTCGGCCTGCGTGCGCGCGTACCAGTCGTCGTAGCGCTCGACGCGCGGCTCCATCGCGGCCGCACCGCGCGCGACGAGCATCTGCAGGCACTGCACGACGTAGCGGACCTGGCACTCGGAGTGGAAGATCAGGCTGCCGCCGCTCGCGAGGTTCGTCGACGGTCCGTAGAGCAGGAAGAAGTTCGGGAAGCGCGGCACGGTCATGCCGAGGTAGGCGCGCGGACGAGTGCCCCAGTGTTCGCGCAGGTCGAGGCCGTCGCGGCCGACGATCTTCATCGGCAGAAGGAGGCCGTTCGCGCGGAAGCCGGTCGCCCACACGAGCACGTCCGCCGGGTGCTCGCCGCCGTTCGAGTCGATCACCCGGTCGCCCTCGAGTCGCGACACGCCCGCCCGCACGAGATCGACGTTCGGGCGCTTCAGCGTCGCGAGCCAGCTGCCGTCGTCCTGCAGCGTCCGCTTGCCGGTCGCCGGGTAGTCCGGGACGACCTTCTCGACGAGGTCGGGGCGGTCTGCGAGCTGGCTCGTGATCCACTCGGTGAACATCGCGCGCGCGAAGTCGTTGACCTCGCTCACCGAGCGCTCCTGCCCCGGCCACGACGGGTCGACCTTCGCCGCGGCGAGACCCTTGTCGCAGCTCGGCCAGAACAGCAGGAAGCGGTACCAGCGGCCGTAGAAGGGCAGGTGGCGCAGCGCCCATCGCACCCCGGGGCCGACCGGGGCGCGGTAGTTCGGGTTCGGGAACATCCACTGCGCGCTGCGCTGGAGGATCGCGAGGTGCCCGACCCGGTCGGCGATCGCGGGTGCCACCTGGAAGCCGGTCGCCCCGGCTCCGACCATGACGACGCGACGACCCGAGAGGTCGACCGAGTCGTCCCAGCGCGCGGTGTGGAACGACGGGCCTTCGAAGCGGCCGGGCACCTCGGGCACGAACGGGCGGTTCAGCTGCCCGACCGCGCAGATCACGGCGCGCGCCTCGAGCGTGCCGCCGTCGGCGAGAGCCACGGTCCAGGTCGCGGTCGCGTCGTTCCACGTCGCACCGACGACCTCGGTGTTCCAGCGCACGTTCGGCGCGACGCCGTGCCGCTCCATCACCCGCTGGAAGTAGGCCTGCAGCTCCGGCTGTCGCGCGAAGAACTCGGTCCAGTCGTCGTTCGGCTCGAAGCTGTAGCAGTAGAAGTGGTTGCCGACGTCGACCCGCGCGCCGGGATAGCGGTTCTCCCACCAGGTGCCGCCGACGCCCGCGTTCTTCTCGAGGACCACGTAGGGGAAGCCGGCCTGCTGCAGCCGGATCGCCGCGAGGAGTCCCGACATGCCGCAGCCGATCACGACCACCGGTAGCTCTGCCGCCGCGGCCCGGTCGGCGCCGGGAGCCGCCGCGCGCGCATCGCCGCCGTCGAGCTCCATCTCCTCCTGGAGCATCTGCACGTACTCGTCGGGCACGCTCTCGCAGACGAGCCAGTCCATCATGCGCTTCAGCAGCTCCGGCCCGACCGGCTCCGGCTCCGGGCAGCCGCGATCGCGCCAGGTCCGGATGACGTCGAGAGCGAGCGCACGCGCGCGCGCCTTGTCCTCCTCGGACAGGTAGCCCTGCACCTCGTTCAGGAAGAGCCCCTGGGGCCGGATCGGCCCGTCGAGGATGCCCGCGTCGCCGCTCATGTGGACGCACGAGAGCAGCAGGGTCGGGATCGACACGTCCTCGAGTGCGCGCGCGACGTCGGCGTCGCTCGCGTCCGCGGCGGTGAACGGGCGGCCCGCGTGGGGATTGCGCATCCCTCGACGCTCCACGGCGCCTCGCCGCGTGTCAATCGGCGGCGGCACCGGGCCCGCGCGCCGTTTGACAGGATCGCGACGTCTCGGGCTCTCTGGCGCGGACCGGCCCGGCTCCCGGGCCCCGACCCGCCGGAGGAGACCCGAGATGGCCGACGCGAGAGAGCGCGAGGCGCGCGAAACCTACGAGCGCTTCGTCGCGTTGCGCGACGAGATCGACGCGGGGCGGAAGCCCTGGTCGGATCTCGCCGACTTCTTCACCGAGGACGCGGTCTACGTCGATCCCGCGTGGGGGCGGGTCGAGGGGCGAGAGAAGATCCGCGAGTTCTTCGTGAAGTCGATGGCCGGGCTCACCGGCCACGGGTGGAGCACGCCCGAGAACTGGATCATGGTCGAGGGGTCGCGCGTCGTGAGCCAGTGGGACCAGGTGCTCGGCCGCGACGCCGACGGACGGCCGCGCTTCGTCGCCGGGCTGTCGATCCTCTACTACGCCGGCGACGGGCTCTTCTGCTACTCGCACGACATGCTGAACATGACCCACGTGTTCGAGGTCATGAAGGCGATCGGCTGGAAGCCCGCCGGGGAGATGAACATGCCGCCGCGCGAGCCCGACCGCGACGTGTCGCTGCCGGCGGCGTGGCGGCACCTCGAGGCGAAGCGGCCCTGAGGGCCCGGGGGCCGAAGTCGGCGACACGTCAGCGCAGTTCGACCACCGTCGCACCCGCTCCACCCTGGGCCCGGTCGGCCTCGACGTAGCGAGCGACGTAGGGC
>JAGWVP010000496.1 GCA_018970825.1 bacterium
TGAAGCACCTGCGGATCGCGGCCGTGGTCTCGCCGCATGTGCTCGAGGAGCCGGACGAACTCGGCCTGATCGCCCCGCTGGAGCCGCACCCGCACCTCGGCGACGTCGAGCATGCCGTCGTTCGCCTTGAGCGCGGCGGCGATGCGCCGCAGCTCGCCGATGATCTCGAGACGGCGGACGCTCGTGGGCGCCCGCTCCTCCAGCACGCCGAGCGCGGCCCACCGATCCTCGGGCGTGGCATCGGGCCGGGCCGCGAGCGCCGTGGCGGCCAGACCGGCCGCCCGCTCGAAGCCGGCCTCGCCCGCCGTCACGAGCACGCCGCGCAGCTGGTCCGGTTCCACGCCACCCATGTCGAGGCGGTGCCACCGCAGCGGTGGCAATTCGTCGAGCGGTCGCGCGCAGGAGATCGTCGCCGCGGGCGCGAGGCCGAGGCTGACGCGAATCGCATGCCAGGCCCGGGTCGCCTCCTCGTACCGTGCCGTCGCCTCGCCCTCGCCGACGAGCGCCTCGACGCGGCGCCTCCCCTCGACATCCCCGACCGCCTCGCGCGGCGTGCGGCCGAGCAATTCGGGCAGTGCCGTGACGGGCCACTCCGTCGCGAAGCGTTCCCAGAGCGCGACCCGCTGACGCTCGAGCGCGAGGTCGAACGCGCAGCATTCGCCCGGCTTCGGTGCCGCGGTCGGTGCCGCCTCGGGCATCACCTGAAACTGCGCCGCAAGCAGCCACGCGGCGGGCGTCGCGCCCGGAATGCTCGCGATCTCCCCGGCATCTCCGAATCGGCAGCCGAGCAGGGACTCGGCCACGGGGCGGGCCGCCGCGACGTCGGGAGAGAATCCCTGCAGGACGGCCTCAGGTTCGCGGTCGGTCTGCCGACCGAAGACGAGCAGGCTCGCGAGGAGCCGCGGCGGTGCGGCGGGTGCCACGGCCTGTTCGTACACGCGCCAGACCGACCGCGGCGGCACCGCGCCGCGCCCCGTCCACTGGCTGCGGTCGATCGCGGCGGCATCGACGCGCGGATCATGCCGCAGCCGATCCTCGAGCAGTTCGAGCGCCGTCACGCCCTCCTCTCCCGCCGGCACCACGAGCGGCGCGGACGCCGTCGCGTAGCGCACGTGCGGCGAACGATCGGGATCGGCCTCGGTCTCCAGAGCGATCGCGCGGCCGACCGCCTCGACCGCGTCATCGGCCCCGAGGTCGGGCATGCGGGCCACCGCGAGCCAGGCCTCCGACGCCTCCACCGGCCGAGCGAGCTGCTCGCAGATGAGCGCGATGTTGGCGAAGAGCGGCCGCGACTCGCCCGCCACGCCCCGCAGGCTGCGGAAGGTGGTGAGCGCCTTCGAGAGCCTCCACTGCCGGGCATGGCCGAGCGCGGTGTCGAATTCGAACCGCCACGGAGAATCCCCGTCGAGGGCCTCGAGCGGTGGCTGGCTGCGGAGTGCCGGGGGCACGCCGGCCGAGCCGATGATCGCGCCGAGAAGCCGCAGCTCGTCCGCCGGCACGAGGCCCTTCTCGGCAAGCCACTCGACGATCCCCTGCGCGAAGCCCACGTGGCCGCCCTGCGCGGCCGCCTGCACGAGCGTCTCGGCGATCCGCACGATCTCCTGAACAGGCAGCGTCGCGGTGTCAGCGGATCGGCCGAGCGTCTCGCGACAGCGATCGAACAGGGCCGCCGCCTCCTGGAAGCGGCCCGACACCACCTCCGTGACGGCGGCCTGGCCGAGGGCGAGCGGATTTTCCGGGCATGCCTCGAGGAACCGCGCGGTCGTCGTCGCGGCGGCACCGAACTGCCGGGTGGAAAGCTCCAGCTTCGCCTGCAGCGACAGCAGGCATGCCCGGCCGGGATGCTTGTCGGCGAGGCGTCGCACCTGATCGAGCGCCGCCGACGTCTGGTCGCCGCCGACGAGTGTCTCGAGCTGGTCGAGGTCGCCGACCAGGTCGGCGCAGCAGAACTTGATTTTCTTGCCCGTGCCGCCCGGGCAGGGCGCGTACGTGTCGATGGTCATGGAGCGAAATGTACCAGACATCCGCCACGTTCCCACATGCGCGGCCGGTTGCCCGGCATCGTCTGTCCCTGCATACTCCACCACGGCTCCGGTGTGGTGTGGCGGCGGACACCGACGAGCCTCGACCTCGGCGACCGTCCCTGCGCGGGCCGCCAGCCACGTGAGCCGCCCGTGCACCAGCCGCGCATTCTCATCCTTGATCCACTCGGCCCCGAGGCCCTGCCCTACGGCCGTCTCGCCGCGCGGCTCCAGCCGCTCGAGGTGCGGGTCGAGACGTCCCTCGACCGAGCGCTCGTGACCCTCGCGCGCGACGCCTGGGATCTCGGGGTCGTCACGGCCCGGTCGGGCCCTTCTGCGGATGTCCTCTACCGCGCGCTTCGCAAGGCCGACCCGCAGATCCCGATGGTGGTCATCGATCCGAGGCCCACGGTCGACACGGCCCGTGCCTGCCTGCAGGCCGGGGCGGGCGACTACCTCGCCATCGATCGCGTGGACACCGATCTCGAGGACGCGCTCGTTCGCCTCTCCAGTGTGGCGCGGCACCGCGCCGCGGAGGAGGTGCTCAGGCGCGCCGTGGAGCGGCCCTACTCGTTCGAGGGATTCCTGGGTGAGAGCCCGGCGATGCAGCAGGTGTACTCGATCATCGACCGGATCGCCGGGAGTTCGGTGGACGTGCTCGTCACGGGCGAGACCGGCACGGGCAAGGAGCTCGTGGCCCGTGCGATCCACACGCGCAGCCGCCGCGCCACGGGGCCCTTCGTGCCGATCGACTGCGGGGCGATCCCCGACGCGCTGATGGAGAGCGAGCTCTTCGGCCACGAGCGCGGGGCCTTCACCGGCGCCGAGGCGCGGCGGATGGGGCTCGTCGAGATCGCCGACGGCGGCACGCTCTTCCTCGACGAGATCGGCGAGCTGCCGCTGCCGCTGCAGGCGAAGCTGCTGCGGGTGCTGCAGGA
>JAGWVP010000497.1 GCA_018970825.1 bacterium
ACGTTCGGCAGGAAGACGAGCCGGAAGTGGTCGGGCCGGGGCCAGTTGAAGCCCGTGCCCTGCACGATCAGCACCTTCTCCTCGGCGAGCAGCTCGTAGGCGAAGTCCTGGTCGTCGACGATCGGGTACATCGCCGGGTCGAGGCGCGGGAACATGTAGAGAGCGGCCTTCGGCTTGACCACGCTCACGCCCGGGATCGCGGACAGCATCTCCCAGGCGAGGTCGCGCTGGCGGCACAGGCGCCCGCCGGGGGCCACGAGGTCGCGGATGCTCTGGTAGCCGCCGAGCGCGGTCTGGATCGCGAGCTGTCCCGGCGTGTTCGCGCACAGGCGCATCGAGGCGAGCATGTTGAGCCCCTCGATGTAGTCGCCGGCGTGGCGCTTGTCGCCCGACACGATCATCCAGCCCGCGCGGTAGCCGCAGGCGCGGTAGTTCTTCGAGAGGCCGTTGAAGGTGACGAAGAGCACGTCGTCTGCGAGCGATGCGATGCTCGTGTGGGTCGCCCCGTCGTAGAGCGTCTTGTCGTAGATCTCGTCGGCGAAGACGATCAGCTCGTGGCGACGGGCGATCTCGACGAGTCCGCGCAGCACGTCGTCGGGATAGAGCGCACCGGTCGGGTTGTTCGGGTTGATGACGACGATCGCCTTCGTGTTGCGCGTGACCTTGGCCTCGACGTCGGCCAGGTCGGGGAGCCAGCCCGCGCCCTCGTCGCAGAGGTAGTGCACCGGCGTGCCGCCCGAGAGCGAGACGACCCCGGTGTAGAGCGGGTAGTCGGGCGCGGGGATCAGCACCTCGTCGCCCGAGTTGAGCAGCGCATTCATGCTCATCGCGATGAGCTCCGAGGCGCCGTTGCCGAGGTAGACGTCGTCCACGGTGACGCCCGGGATGGACTTCTCCTGCGTGTAGTGGACCACCGCCTTGCGCGGCGCGAACAGGCCCTTGCTGTCGGTGTAGCCGGCCGCGTCGGGCAGGCTCCGGATCATGTCCTGGACGATCTCGTCGGGCGGCATGAGCCCGAACGCAGCGATGTTGCCGAGGTTCAGCTTGATGATGCGCTGGCCCTCTTCCTCCATCTGCCGCGCCTTGTCGAGAACGGGTCCGCGGATGTCGTAGCCGACGTTGGCGAGCTTGTCCGACTTGGCGATGGTCTTCATGGCGGGGTCCGGTTGGAGGCGCGGCTTGTGCGCCGGAGCGAAGCCGCATCCTAGTGGTTCCGGGCACGAAGCGCCCGTCCGCGATTCCATGTCCGTCGACGGCGTCGCCGCCGACCCCTGGGGCCGGCCCCGCTTGCCTCTCCGCCCGGTCTCGGGCATCCCCGGCGTCATGGCCATCTTCCGCACCCGGGACGACGTCGCGCTCACCATCCTCCGCATCGTGCTCGGGGTCGTCATCCTCGCCCACGGGCTCCAGAAGACGCTCGGGCTCTTCGGGGGCCCGGGCTTCTCCGGTGCGATGGCGATGTTCACCGGCAAGGGCATGCCCGCGCCGCTCGCGTTTCTCGTGATCCTCGGCGAGTCGGCCGGCGCGCTCGGGCTGATCGTCGGGCTCCTCACCCGCGTCGCCGCCTTCGGCATCCTCTGCATCATGCTCGGGGCGGCCGGCGTGCACTGGCCGAACGGCTTCTTCATGAACTGGTTCGGCCAGCAGGCGGGCGAGGGCTTCGAGTACCACCTGCTCGCGATCGCGATCGCGGTGGCGCTGCTGCTGCGCGGCGGAGGAGCCGCGTCGATCGACCGCGCGATCGACTCCGGGCGGTGAGCGTCGCGCGCAGCGCGGCCCTGCTCGCGGCCGGCGCGGTAGCGCTCTTCGGACTCGTGACGCTCTGGGCGCTCGAAGGGCGCGAGGTCGTCGTGCTGCGAACGCACGCGCCCGACAGGGCCGTGCGCGAGACGCGCGCCTGGATCGCGGACGCCGACGGCTCGGAGTGGGTCGAGGCGGCGAACCCCGAGCGCCCCTTCCTGCTCGACCTCCGTCGCGACCCGAGCATCGAAGTCGTGCGCGGCGGCCGCGTCGAGGAGCGCGTCGCGACACCGATCGACGGCGAGGACGGCCACCGTCGCATCCGCGCGCTCCTCCGCGAGCGCTACGGGGCTGCGGACGCGTGGATCGGGCTCCTCGCCGACACGAGCCGCTCGGTCGCCGTGCGGCTGGATCCCCCCGCGGCGGCGCGCTAGCACGCCCCGCATGAAGCCGACCTCGCACCCGGAGCTGTCGAAGAAGGAGATGCTCGCGGCCGTCCGCGCAGGCCGCGCCGCCTGGGAGCGCCGGCTGCAGGAGCTGGTCGAGATCCCGAGCGTCTCGGGCGACCCCGACCGCAAGCGTGACGTGCGGCGTGCCGCCGAGAGTGCCGCGCAGGCGATCCGCGACGCGGGCGGCGACGCGAAGATCGTCGAGACGGGCGGCCATCCGCTCGTGCACGGCCGGCTCCGCGCGGGCGACGGCCTCCCGACGGTCACGGTCTACAATCACATCGACGTGCAGCCGGCGAACGAGCCGGAATGGAAGAGCGAGCCCTTCAAACTGCTGCGCAAGGGCGACACTTACGTCGCCCGCGGCACGACCGACGACAAGGGCCCCGCGCTCTCCGCGCTCGCCGGCGCGCGGCTCGCCCGCGAGCGCGGCGTGCGCGCGAACGTGCACTTCCTCTGGGAGCTCGAGGAGGAGATCGGCTCGCCGAACTTCGAGCGCACCATCCGCGAGCACAAGCGCGAGCTCGCGACCGGCTCGGTCGTCGTCTCCGACACGGTCTGGGTGTCGCGCCGCCAGCCGGCCTGCCCGGCCGGCCTGCGCGGGCTGCAGGGCTTCCGCATTTCGCTCGAGACCGGGGCGACCGATCAGCACTCGGGCACGACCGGCGGGGCGGCCCGCAACCCGGTCGCCGAGCTCGCGGACCTGGTCGCGGCGATGGTCGACGGCCGCACCGGGCGCGTGAAGATCCCGGGCTTCTACGACGACG
>JAGWVP010000498.1 GCA_018970825.1 bacterium
GTGCGCGGGGTTCTCGGGCAGCAGGATCGACTCGCGGATCTCTCGGGCGCCGGTCGCGGGGCAGTCGACCCGCCACGACCGTGCGATCCACCCCTCGGCGGCCGGCGCGCGCGCGGGTGCCCCGACGACCGTGCAGGAGGCCCCGCCCGAGTAGAGCTGGAGCCGGCGGGCGAGGTAGGCGCCGATGCGGTCGGACGACGCCGTGTCGGGCGCGCCTTCGACGATCGCGCTCGCGTCGAGTGCGCTCATCCGGGCCTCGACCCGGGCGCCCCGCGGGTCGAGCCGCCAGGAGGAGTACGAGATGCTCTTCACGTGGGCGCGGGCCGGGCGGGCGAGAAAGGGCGCGGCGCCGAGCGTCGCGAGCGCCAGCAGGACCGCGACGGGGGCCCCGCGTGGACGGTTCACGGCAGGTCTCCCGCCACCCGTACGTCCGCCTTCGCGCGAAGCCCGTCGACGTACGTGCGCAGGGACTGCTCTCCGCGCCGGCGACGGACCTCCGAGCGCACGAGCGACTCGACCTCGTCGAGCGGCGGCACGTCGCCCTGGTCGCGCTCGACGACGAGGACGACGTGGAAGCCGTCGGAGGCGCGTGCCGGGTCGGCGACCTGCCCCGGGGAGAGCGCGAGCGCCCCGCGGCTCACGGTCGGACCGAGGTACTCGACGAGCTTCGCGGGCGGCAGCATCGCGTCGGGCAGGGGGGCCGAGGGCTCGTCTCCCGCGCGCGCGACCGCCGCCGGATCCTCGCCTTCGCGCAGTCTCGCCGCGATCTCGTCGGCCCGCCTGCGCGCGGCCGTCTCGTCGTCGCCGGGTGAGACCTTCACGAACACGTCGCGCGCCCGCATGCGCCCGGGAGCCGCGAAGAACCACGCGTTGTCGCGGTAGAAGGCTGCGACCTCTTCGGAGGACGGCTCGGACGACGAGGCGTCGCCGACCGCGGTCTCGATGACGGCCGCGACCAGGTCGTTGCGCACCTTCGCGTCGCGCCGCACGAGCCCGAGCTCGATGCCGCGCTGGAGCAGGAGTTCCTCGTCGACGAGGCGATCGAGGATGCGCCTGCGTTCGTCGGGGCCGACGGGCTCGCGACGGTCGCGTCCCATCGCTTCGAGGGCGCGGACGAACTCGGCCCGCGAGAGGGGGACGCCGTTCACGCTGGCGACGGCGTCGGCGGCGGGCGGCGCGGAGGCCGCGGGGGACGAAGCCGAACGCCGCGGTGAGCCGAACAAGGAGGTCGCGGCGAGAATCAGGCCGATCAGCGTGCCGAGGGCGAGCAGGGCGGTCGGCGTCCGTCCGGCGCCGGCCTTGCCGTCGGCAGGAGGGGGCATGGGCGAACGCTAACGACTGGGGGTCCGGGGCGCATCGGCGGGCGAGAGCCGGGCCCCGGTCACAGGCCGCCGCGAACGGCGCGAAGCAGGTGCCTGCCCGTCTTGTCGAATGCCTCGACGGACCCGCCTCGGAACTCCACGGTCCAGGCGTCATAGGGGAAGGCGCGGTAGGTCGAAGACGTCCAGTAGGGGGCGGGCCGCGTGCAGCTGCAGGAAGTCACCGTGCAGCCGGGCGCGCACCCGGTGTCGAAGGCTTCGAAGCCAGCGAGGGCCCCGATGGCCCCCACCTTCCGGATCGACTCGAGTTCCTCCAGGTTCGGGATCCGCCAGTCGGTGTGGCCGGCGAAGCCGTTCCCGGCGTTCAGGGTCGCGATGAAGTCCGTGACCGCGGTCCCGTCCATCGGGGTGCCCGCGACATCGCAGATCTCGTCGAACGGGTTCGCGTCGCCGCACCAGGTGAACGTCCTGTCCCAGGCGTGGATCGAGTCGTCGCCGGACTTCTTCTCCCACGTGAGCCCGGTCCGGAGGTCGGTGACCGTGCCGTCGCCGTTGTCGACGAAGGTACGCGTTGCGCCGGCCTTGACGTGCCCGTCGCTCCCCCACCCCGTGTCGTGCGTCTGTCCGGTCGCGAGCAGCGACGAGGGTTTGCCCTCCGCCACGCGGGAGGCGCCGTCGCCGAGGAATCCGCGGACGCTCTGCACATCCCCCGTCCGGGAGCACTCGCCCCCGTACCGGCTCTCGGCGCGCCCGTAGGCTCCGACCAGCGCGTCGTCGCACCTCTCCTGCGCGGCTCGGCGCTCGTCCGACTCGACGGGACCCTGCCTGGACCTGCGGAAGGTCGCCTCGGCCCTGAGACGGCATGCCGAGAAACGCGAGGCCGCGACCAGTTTCGCCGACGCGCACTTCTGCGAGGGAGGGACGGCATGGGCATGGGCCGGCAGGAGAAGCGTGGCGAGGGCGAGCAGCAGGATCCCGGCGTGAGAATGCCCGCGCGGAGAGGCGGACGGGGTCGAGCGGCCGGGGGCCGTGCGCTCGCCGCGCCGTTCGCGATCGTCGGCGCGCGCGGCGGGAGACCCGGCCGTGCGTCGGGGCGGTCGGATCATGGCACGCTCCGGACGGCGCGGACGAAGAAACTGGCCGTCTTGTCCTTCTGGATCGAGAGAGGAGAGGACCTACCGTCGAAGTGCGTGTCCAGTGCCCAGGCGGGAACGGCCGGCCACGTCGAAGCCGACCAGTAGGAGCCTGCGCGCGTCGGGCCGAAGACGGGGTCGATGCAGGGCCAGCCTGCAAAGCATCCCGGGGCCCGGTGATCGAAGCTCGTTCCGAGTTCGTCGGCGGTGGGCAGTCGCCAGTCGCAATGCCCCGCGAAGCACGTCGCGTTGAGCCGGGCGAGAAACACGGTCGCGGCGGTTCCCCCGAAGGACCAGGACGGGTCGTCGACGACGCTCCAGGAGTAGCGGTCGTTCACGCCGTGCGGGTCCGGGCAGGTCGCGGCGTCGATGCAGAAGACGTCCGACCCGACCGTGCCGGTCTTCTTCTCCCATTGGAGATCGGTCGCGAGGTCGGTCACCGTTCCGTCGCCGTTGTCGACGTAGTGAACGGGGCTCGGCGTGGGCCCGGGGAAGGGGG
>JAGWVP010000499.1 GCA_018970825.1 bacterium
CAACATCGCCATCATCGCCCACGTCGACCACGGCAAGACGACCCTGGTCGACGCGCTGCTGCGACAGAGCGGCGTGTTCCGCGCGAACGAGAACGTGGCCGACCGGGTCATGGACTCGAACGCGATCGAGCGCGAACGGGGTCTCACGATCCTCGCGAAGAACACGGCGATCCGCTGGGGCGACGTCGGCATCAACATCATGGACACGCCCGGCCACGCCGACTTCGGCGGCGAGGTCGAGCGCACCCTCGCCATGGTCGACGGGGTGCTGCTGCTCGTCGACTCCTCCGAGGGGCCGCTCCCCCAGACCCGATTCGTCCTCCGCAAGGCGCTCGAGCGGGGTCTCCACCCGATCGTCTGCATCAACAAGATCGACCGCGCCGACGCGCGCATCGCCGAGGTGCTCGACGAGGTCTACGGGCTCTTCATCGACCTCGACGCGACCGAGGAGCAGCTCGACTTCCCGGTCGTCTACACGAACGCCCGCGCCGGCACGGCGACGCGCGACCTCGCGAAGCCCGGCGAAGACCTGCGACCGTTGTTCGATCTCGTGGTCGGCCGGCTGCCGGGGCCGCTCGTCGAGGCCGGGGCGCCGACCCAGTTCCAGGCGAACAACCTCGACTACGACGAGTACGTCGGGCGCCTCGCGCTCGGGCGGGTCGTCGCGGGGGACCTCGCGACCGGGACGAGCTACGCCCTCGTCGGGGCCGACGGGACGCCGCGCTCGTTCAAGCTGACGAATCTCTTCGGGTGGCTCGGGCTGAAGCGCATCCCGTTGCAGCGGGCCTCGGCGGGCGACATCGTCGCGATCGCAGGGATCGAGAACATCCAGATCGGCGACACCGTGGCCGACCTCGAGCGACCGGTCGCACTTCCGCGCCTGCGCATCGACGAGCCGACGATCGCGATGATCTTCGGGGTCAACACCTCGCCCTGGTCCGGTCGGGAGGGGAACTGGGTCACCTCGCGCAAGCTCCGGGAGCGTCTCGAGAACGAGTCTCGCCGCAACGTGAGCATCCGGGTCGAGGACACCGAGACCCCGGACCGGCTGCGCGTCTCGGGCCGCGGCGAGCTCCAGCTCGCGATCCTGATCGAGTCGATGCGCCGCGAGGGCTACGAGATGGAGGTCTCGATGCCCACCGTGCTGCTGCGCGAGGAGGACGGCCAGACGCTCGAGCCGATGGAGAAGGCGCTCGTCGACCTGCCCGAGGAGTACATCGGCGTGGTGTCGCAGCTCCTCGCGATGCGCAAGGGCATCATGACGAAGATGTCGCCGCCGGCGTCGGGCCGCGTGCGCCTCGAGTTCGCGGTGCCGTCGCGCGGCCTGATCGGCTTTCGGTCGCCGTTCCTCACCGACACCCGCGGCATGGGCATCATCAACACGATCTTCGACGGTTGGGCGCCCTGGTCGGGCGACATCCAGCGCCGCGTGAACGGGGCCATGGTCGCCGATCGCGAGGGGGCCTCGACCGGCTACGCGATCTTCAACCTCCAGGAACGCGGCACGATGTTCGTCGGCGGCGGCGTGCCGGTCTACGAGGGCATGGTCGTCGGCGAGTACTCGCGGGCGGGCGATCTCGACGTCAACATCTGCCGGGAGAAGAAGCTGACGAACATCCGCGCCGCGGGCCACGACGAGGCGATCCGGCTCACGCCGCCGCGCCCGATGGGTCTCGAGGATGCGCTCGACTGGATCTCCGAGGACGAACTCGTCGAGGTCACGCCCAAGTCGATCCGGCTCCGCAAGCGGGTGCTGAAGCAGGCGTTCCGGCCGAAGCGGAAGACGTCGGCCGCCTGAGCCGCGCTCGGGCCCCGGCCTCAGCCGTCGTCAGCGGGGCCGCGGCCACCACGCCGGAAGCGGCCGCGCGTGGAGGTGGTAGTGGTCCGGGATCTGGCGCATCCGGTCGTCGAAGGTGAGTTCGCCGAGGCCGAGCGCGTCGCCGACGGCGCGAAGCGCCGCGGCCATGAAGGTCCGCTCGTCGTCGGTCACGGTCGAGCGGTGTTCGCCGAGCACCGCCATCGGGACGTCGCAGGAGTCGCAGTCGAGGACCGTGAAGCGCAGCGGCTCGTGGAACTCCGCGTACCACCGGGTCGAGCGCACGAGCTCGCAGAGCTCGCACCTGCGCGCGCCGCCGCCGCCGCTCACGCTCCGACGAGTTCGCCCAGCGTCCGCTCGAGCTCGGCGTCGGAGCGGGTCTGGACGCTCACGTTGTGCATGTCGACACCCGCGGCGTGCTCGAGGTCGATCCGGGCCGCGCACTCGGCGACGGTGCCGACCGTCGTGACCTGATCGAGGAGGTCGTCGGGCACCGCGTCGATGCCGGCGTCCGCCCCCTTCTCGTTCCACGCCTTGCGGACCGCCGCGACGGCGTCCCCGTGGCCGAAGCGCTCGAGCTGGGCTCCGTAGAAGGTCCCCATGCGCGCGATGTAGAAGGCGAGGGTGCCCGCGGCCTGGCGGCGGGCCCGCTCCCGGTCGTCCGGGGCGACCACGACCCGGTCCGGCGAGCGCACGGCGACCGCATCGGCCGGTCGACCGGCCCGGACGACCCGCTCGCGGAAGGCGCGGATCTCGCCGGCGAGGTGCTTCTCCGGGATCATGATCGGCATCCAGCCGTCGGCGAGCTCGGCCGTCAGGTCGAGCGACTTCGGGTTGAGCGACGCGACCCAGACCGGGATGTGCTCGCGCACGGGCTTGAACCGCAGGGTGAAGCCGCGGTCGAGGTGGAAGACCTTGCCGTGGTGCTTGAGCGGTCGCCCCGCGACGAGGGTGTCGAAGATCTGGATCGTCTCGCGCATCCGCGCGAGCGTCGGTTTGAAGGGCACGCCGTGGAAGTGCTCGATCACCTGCGGGCCGCTCGTGCCGAAGCCGGCGACGGCGCGGCCGCCGGAGAGTTCGTCGAGGGTCGCGAAGTGCTGCGCGAGCGCGGCGGGCGTCCGCGAGT
>JAGWVP010000500.1 GCA_018970825.1 bacterium
GTTGCGCGTGTCGAGCCCGCAGACCGGGCCCTTGCCGACCGGAACGACGAGCGTCTCGGGCTGCCCGTCGACGAGGGGCGCGAGCGTCATCGCGCTCTGCACCTTGCCGAGCCGTAAGCGGTTCTTCCACAGCACGCGGGTGCAGGTCGGGCCGGCGAACGGGGCGCGCCCGGTGTGCTGCGGGTTCTGCTGGAAGACCGGCCACGACCCGGCAGCGAGCCCGACCGGGCCCGCGGGATCGGGACACGCGAGGTTCGCGCCGAGGCACACGTCCTGGCCGAGCGCGGCCCCGCAGCGGTCATCCGCGCGAACGGACGCACCCGCGAGCAGGACGGTCGCGACGAGCAGGCACGCGGTCGCGCGCACCGGGGACATGGAAGGCGTGGAACCCATGCGATCCGGAACCCCGCCGACGAGCGGCGGGCACGGCCGATCCCTACCCCAGCCGCCCGGTCCCGACCAGACGCGAAAACGGCCGGGCCGGAAAGGCTCCGGCGGGCCGGTCGGCGTCCGACCGCACGGCCCCGGGAAGCGACCCGTCCGCGGGGCCGACCGCCGACCAGCACCGGGCCTGCGGCCTCGGGCCGGTGGAGGCTGCGGCACCCGGGCATGGCGGGCAACCCGGTTCGTCGCGCCGTCGATCGAGTGGTAGGCCACACTTGCCGCCAAAGCGGTCGCATCGGTCGCGGAGATCGGCCACCGTCGAGTGGATGCCAGAGATGGGTGAGATCACGGTCAGCGTCGTCGTGCCCACGTACCGGCGCCCACGGCAGTTGCTGGCCTGCCTCGAAGCTCTGGCGCACCAGACGCTCCGCGAGCCCTGGGAAGTCGTCGTCGTCGACGACGGCAGCCCGGAACCGCTGCAACTCGGCCGGGACGGCCTGCCGGACCGTCCCGGCTGGAGGCTGATCCGGCAGGCGAACGCCGGGCCGTCGGCGGCGAGGAATCGCGGCGTGCAGGAAGCGCGCGGCGAGTTCGTCGCCTTCACCGACGACGACTGCCTCCCGGAGCCGACGTGGCTGGAGGCGGTCGTGCGTGCGGCCCGGGAGCGGCCGAACTCGCTCGTCGGCGGCACGACGCTCAACGGCCTCACGGGGGACCTCTTCGCCTCGACGAGCCAACTGGTCGTCGACCTCGTGTACGAGCACTTCAATGCCGATCCCGACGACGCGTACTTCCTCGCCAGCAACAACCTTCTCTGCTCCCGCGAGCGGTTCGTCGAGATCGGCGGCTTCGACGAGACGTTCCCGCGGGCGGGCGCCGAGGACCGCGATTTCTGCGATCGCTGGCGGAGCAGGCGATGGCCCATCGTCTGGCGACCCGAATCCCGCGTGGAGCATCGCCATGCGCAGACGCTTCGCCAGTTCCTCGAACTCCACGCCCGCTACGGCCGCGGTGCCTGGCGCTACCATTCCATGCGGAAGCGACGCGGATCGGGCACCCTGAGGGACGATCTCGGCTTTCACCGGACGCTGCCGCGACGCGTGCGGTCTCGCCTGGCGAGGCAGGGGGGCCTCGTCTCCGGTGGCGCCACCGTGGCGGCACTCTGCGCCTGGCAGTTGGCGAACGCCGCGGGCTTCCTGCTCGAGGTGGTCAGGCCCTCCGTGCCGCGAGGTCGCGGCCGGTCATCGCTTTCCATCGCGCCGGGTCATCTGCCGCCAGGCGGGAACGGATCCGCGGAGCCGGCGGGGCGGTCGGCTGCGGATTGAGGCCGCGCGTTGACCCCGCGCGCGCGGCGCGGCTATCGGGTCGTGACTCGGCCCCGGGCCGGATCCACGATGCCCTCCCTCCGACGACTCGCCCGCGAGCCCGTGCTCCACTTCCTCGTGGTGGGCGCGATCGCGTTCGCGCTCTTCGGACTGCGCGATTCCGCACCCCGGGTGATCGAGGTCGACCCCGGCCTGCGAAGCGCGCTGCGCCGCGACTTCGAGCGTCGCAACGGCACGGCACCGACCGCGGAGCAGGAGGATGCCCTCGTGCGGCGCTGGGCCGACGAGGAGATCCAGGTGCGCGAGGCGCTCGCGCTCGGGCTCGACCGCGGCGACGTGATCGTCCGGCGGCGACTCCTCCAGAAGATGGAGTTTCTCGCGGAGGAGGGACCGATCGCGGAGCCCGACGACGCGACGCTGCAGGCGTGGCTCGACGCCCACGCCGAGCGCTGGCGCGCCGAGCCTCGCGTGCGCTTCGAGCACGTGTTCGTCGGACGCGACCGGCACGGCGACGCGGCCGAGGCGGACGCGCGCGCGCTGCTCGCGCGGATCGAGGCCGGCGAGGATCCGGCCGGCCTCGGCGACCCGTTCCTGCGCGGTCGCAGGATCGGGCCCGCGACCCGCGAGGAGATCGACGCGCAGCTCGGCCCGGGTTTCGCCGAGCGCCTCTCCGGGATTCCCGACGGCCGGTGGTCGGGGCCGGTGCCGTCGAGCTTTGGGCAGCACCTCGTCCGGGTGGACGAGCGAGCCGCGGGCGGGCCGGCCGCGCTCGCCGAGGTGCGCGCCGCGGTCCGGCACGACTGGCTCGAGGCGCGACGCGAGGAGGCGCGACGCGCGCGCATGGACGAACTGCGTCGCCGCTGGGAGGTGCGCGAGACGCCCTGACGGCAGCGCCGAGAGTCCTCGGGCTTCCTTCGCGAGCGGCCCCGCAAGCGTCGACTGCACCGGCGGCAACGCCGGCCGACCGTCGGTCGTGGGCCACTCGGCCCGGGGACGCCTCGGGGCGAGCCTTGGCGGCTTCCCCTCGGCGTCGACGGGCCGGTCGGCAGAGATGGAGTTGCCGCCTATCGGACGGCCCGAACGAACCTGTATTGGGTCTCCGGGCGGGACAGCACGGCACCGTTGTAGAAGTTCATGAGGTAATATTGGAAGTTCGCGGCCCCCGGAGTCGCCGACCAGGTGCGGCCGGGAACCGTCGGTCCGAAGGCGGATGCGATGCACGGTGCGGTGAA
>JAGWVP010000501.1 GCA_018970825.1 bacterium
GTCACCTCGGCGTTCACCTTCTTCGCGACCGCGTCGGCGATCACGAGGCTCGGCGCGACCCCGGTCTTCGCGGACGTCCGGCGCGACGACTTCCTGGTCGACCCCGGGGCGGTGCGTGCCGCCGTCGGGCCCCGCACGCGGGTCGTGATGCCGGTCCACCTCTACGGCCAATGCGCGGACTTCGCGGAACTCGACGCGATCGCCCGGTCGGCCGGCGCCGCGATCGTCGAGGACGCGGCGCAGGCGATCGGCGCCGCGCGCGACGGCCGCGCGGCCGGGACGGTCGGCGACCTCGCGGCGTTCAGCTTCTACCCGACGAAGAACCTCGGCGCGGCCGGCGACGCGGGACTCGTCACGACCGGAGACGACCGCCTCGCGGCCCGCGTCCGCCGGCTGCGGGTCCACGGCTCCGAGAAGCGCTACGAGCACCTCGAGGTCGGCATCAACAGCCGCATGGACGGCATCCAGGGCGCGCTGCTCGAGGTGAAGCTGCGGCGGCTCGACGCGTGGACGCGGGCCCGCGCGGCGCGCGCCGCGCGCTACGACGGGCTGATCGCGTCCGCCGGCCTCGACGGGCACGTCGTGCCGCCCGTCGTCCACCCGGGCTCGCTCCACGTCTTCCACCAGTACGTGGTCCGCGCGGAGCGCCGCGACGATCTGCGCGCCCACCTCGCCGCGCGCGGCATCTCGAGCGAGGTCTACTACCCGATCCCGCTCCACCTCCAGGAATGCTTCGCCGACCTGGGCTGGAAGCGCGGCGACCTCCCCGAGACCGAGCGCGCGGCCGCGGAGTCGCTCGCGCTGCCGATCTACCCGCAGCTCTCCGACGCGCAGCAGGACCGGGTCGTCGAGGCGATCGCCTCGTTCTACCGCTGAGCGGCGGCCGCGCCGCCCCCGTGCGGAGGCGGCGCGGCCGGTCTCGACGCTCGAAGCGGGCGCTCAGGCCGCGACGCGCGCGGGCAGGATCACCATCGTCTCGCCCGCCCACTGCAGGCGCTTCTGGATCGCGAGGGCCGTCTCGTTGTGGAGCAGGCGCTGGTACCAGCGCTCGCGCTCGAAGATGACCTTCCCCGCGAAGAAGGTGACGTTGCGGAACTCCTCGCGCAACGCGAGGCAGAGCCTCTCCGCCTCGAGGACGGCGTCGGTGCCGAGCGCGGTGCGGGCCGTGGCGGGGATCCCGAGGCTCGCCGCGAGCGCCAGGTAGCGCCCGACGGTCTCCTCGGTCGCCTGCCGGAGTTCCTCGACCGACTCCTCGCCCTTGAAGCCGCCCGAGTCGATCACTCCGACGGAGACGAAGACGACGTTCTCGTAGTGGCCGGGAAACGCGCGGAAGATGTTGAGGACGGTGTGGATGCCGAGTCCGCCGTACGAACCGACGAGCACCGCGGCCGTCGGCTTGCGCGGGTCGGGCGTGGCGACGGCCACCCCTCCTTCGAGCGAGGGCTCCTCGGGAAGCTGGCCCAGCATCGAGTAGAGCGCGCCCAGCGCCTCGCCGGTCCGCCGGTAGTGCCGGCGGACGAGGAGGCAGAGCCCGACCACCGCGCCGGTCACGACCACCGTGACCCACCCGCCGTGCGTGAACTTCTCCGCCACGGTCATGACGAGGATCGTCGCGCAGAGCGAGAAGCCGGAGACGAACAGCGCGAACCGCCGGACCCACGGGCCGCCCGAGCGCCGGCGCCTCCACCACTCGATCGTCATGCCGAGCAGCGAGAGCGAGAAGGTCAGGAAGACGTTGATGCTGTACATGACGACGAGATGGGACACGCTCCCGCGGAACCAGAGGAGGGCCGCGAGCGCCGCCGCTCCCATCAGCACGATCCCGTTGCCGGTCGTCAGCCGGTCCGACAGCGCGGCGAAGCGGTGCGGCACCCACGAGTCGTTCGCCATGTTCGCGAGCACGCGGGGGCCGTCGAGGAAGCCCGCCTGGGCCGCGACCACGAGGAGCGTTCCCTCGGCGAGCAGCGTCGCCCACACGAACGCGTGTCCCGCCGGCGACTCGCCGGCGAAGCGCTCCGCGAGGACCGCGTTGAGCGTGCGGCCCTCGACGTGCTCGACCTTCCACAGCAGGTAGCAGAGCAGCAGCCCGCCGGCGGTGAACGCGAGCGACGCAGCCATGTAGACCATCGTCCGCTTGGCCGTCTCCACCCGGGGCTCGCGCATGATCGGCAGGCCGTTCGAGACCGCCTCGATCCCGGTGTAGGTGCCGCCGCCGAGCGAGTAGGCGTGGGCGAAGACGAGCAGCATGCCGACGAAGCCGAGCGTCTCGCGACCGTGGCGGAATCCCTCGGAGACCGACGACGTCGTGGCGGGCAGGTCCTGGAGGTGGGTGCCGATGCCTCCCACGATGAGGACCAGATGGGTGACGAGGAACAGGACGAAGATCGGCGTCAGGAAGACGACCGACTCCTTCGCGCCGCGCAGGTTCAGGATCGTGAGACCGGTCAGCAGCACGGCCTCGACCGGGAGCACGAGTCCGTGCCAGGAGAGCGGAACGAGACTGAAGAGCGCGTCGCCCGCGGCGGCGATCGAGACCGTGATCGTCAGCACGTAGTCGACGAGCAGCGCCGCGCCGGAGACGAGCCCGATGCGCTCGCCGAGCAGCTTGCTCGCCACGACGTAGCCCCCGCCGCCGGCCGGGAACTCCTCGATGATCCGGCTGTAGGCGGCGGAGATGACGAGCACCGTGACCGCCATCATCGCGGCGAGCGCGATGCCGAGGTACACGTGCTCGCCGAGCGCGCGGTAGGCCTCCTCGGGGCCGTAGGAGGAGGAGGAGAGGCCGTCGGCCCCGAGCCCCACCCAGGCGAGGAAGGGCACGAGGGAGAGACGGTGGAAGAGTCCCGGCTCGTGGATGCTCCGGGGGGCTCCCAGCACGGCGTGACGGGCTCTTTCGCCGATGCTGGGCCGTTCGCGGACGGGTGCGGGCGTCCC
>JAGWVP010000502.1 GCA_018970825.1 bacterium
CTCGGGCAGGACCTTCTCGAAGAACTCCTTCGCGCCGTTCACGGCGGGCTGATCGGCCATGGATCGACTCCTCCTGGGTTCGGGTGATGGCGTCCGCCGGAGAGGGCGGGCGCCGCGTCGTCGCCCCCGTCTCGAACCGAGGCGGACGGGCCATCGACGCAAGCACGCCTACGGCACTTGCCGTTTCCTCGCAAAGCCCCGGGGACTGGTCAGGGCAGCAGGGGAAGCCCCGGGACGCCGAGCCGGACCGACGCGACGGTCTTCCCGCTCCCGAGCGCGGGAAAGCCGTAGTTGGTGAACCAGAGCGTGCCGCGATCGCGCCCCCGACCCGCGCCGAAGGCGAGGCTCGCCGGGCCTGCGACGTCTCCCTCGACGACGTACGGGCGGGGCGCCGCGGGCGCGCCGGCAGGAACGAGCCAGACCTGTCCCGCGCCGGTCGCGAGCAGGTCTCCGTTCACGTCGAAGGCGATGCCGTCGGCGAGCAGGGTGCCGTTCGCGAAGACCTCCGGCGCGCCGACCGAGGCGGTCGCCGCGTCGTAGTCCATGCGCACCACCCGGTTCTGCAAGGTCTCGGCCACGTAGAGCCGGCCGTCGGGACCGAAGGCGATGCCGTTGGGCGAGATCACGCGGTCGGTGAGGGTGCGCTGTCCCCCGTCGTCGATCACGGCCAGCTGCGGCTTGCCGCCGAAGCCGCTCGCCGAGACGAGGATGCGCCCCCGGGCGTCGAGCGCGATGCCGTTGGGGCTGTCGAGGCCGCTCGCCACGACGGTCTGCGAGCCGTTGCGACCGACACGCACGACCTTCCCGTCGGCGAACAGGGCTGCGAGCACGCTGCCGTCGGGAGTCGAGGCGAGACCGGCGAGCTGGGCGCCGATCTCGGCCGCGACCGACTGCTCTCCGTCGGGGGTCACCCGCAGGATGCGTCCGGACTGGCTGCCGACGAAGAGGTTGCCGTCGCCGTCGAAGCAGAGACCCTCGGGGCCGTCGAGGCCGACGACCTCGGCGACGGCCGGCGGGGCCGGTTCGGGCAGCATGCGCGGGGCCGAGCCGACGTCGCCGCAGGCGGCGAGGGCGAGCAGGGCGACCGCCACCAGCGTCGGGCGTCGGTACGAGGGGGTTCTCATGCGCGCTCCTGGGACCGGCCGCGCCCGGGCGGCGGAGGCCGGCGGGATCTCAGTGGAACGACTTTGCCGGGGGGGCGTCGATGCCGCCCATCGCCTCGACGAAATGCCCGAACTCCTCTTCGGGCATGTAGAGGTCGATGCCGTTCGCGTTGAACGTGATGCAGACCTGCACCTGGCCCTCGTCGTCGGTGAACCGGACGACTCGAAAGCAGTCGCACTCGTAGAGGGTGTCGTCTTCGTCGCGATCGCTCATGGCGGTCCCCCGGGGCCCCGGGCGGAGCCCCTTCGACGACCGGTCCTAGCCGGTCGGCCCGCGGAAGCCAACTGGGACGGGTCTCGCAGACGGCTCAGCGCCCGCGCAGGCGGGAGATCGCCCGCCGGTCGCGCTTGCTGGGACGACCCGCACCGCGATCGGGCACGGGGCCCCCGAGCGCACTCGCCTCGGGCCGTGGCTCGGGCGGCGGGCTGTGGTCCGCGTAGAGCAGCAACGCGTCGGCGGAGGGAAGTCGCTTCTCGCCGAGCCCGCGGACCTCGAGGTCCCGAAGCCCGCGTTCCGTCTGGATCCGTACCCGGTCGCCCGCGCGCACCGGCTTGTGGGAACTCGCGCGCGCCCCGTTGACCGACACCTTTCCCCCCTCGCAGGCCTGCTGGCAGAGGGGGCGCGTCTTGAACACCCGCGCGGCGAGAAGCCAGCGGTCGACGCGCACGGTCGGGGACGAGTCGCCGGGGTCGCTCACGCCTCCTGCTTGCCGCCGGTCCGGGCAGGGTGCAAGGGCGCCGCCTTGCACCCTCCGGCCCCGGGGCGACACATTGGCATGGTGGGAATCGCGGGAACGTCGCGGCAGGTCCTCCTCCGGCGCGGAGGACCCGCGGACCGCGACTGGATCGTTCGCTCGTCGGGGTCGACCTTCGCGACTTTCGGGGACTACCGCGACATCATCGAGCGGTGGCTCGCCGCGCGCGGGGTCGCGAGCGTGGTGGCGGAGGAGGCGGCGGGTCCGCTCGGCTTCTCGATCGTCTACCCTCACCGTCGTCTCGGGTCGCTGCGGCCGTCGTTCGTCGAACTCGTGGCGATCGTGGTCGCACCGACGGAGCGGGACCGGGGGCTCGGGCGCTCGCTGCTCGACCGCTCCGAGCTCCTCGCCCGCGCCTGGGGAGCGCGCGAGATCCGCCTCCACACCGCGCGCGAGAACGACGGCGCCCAGCGCTTCTTCCTGCGCGCCGGGTTTCGACCGCGGACGGCGGCCCCGAGCTTCTACCCGCGCGGGCAGGCGGCGATCGAGATGGCGCGGCGTTTCGGCTGAGGGGCGCGGTCCCGGGGGCGCTCAGCGCGAGCCCAGCAGGAGCTCGAGGTAGCTCTCGGCGATCGGCGTCGCGTCCTCGAGCCCGAGCCGCAGGAGGGCGCGATCGAGTGCCTCGCGGCCGGCCGTCGGGTCCTCCGCTGCGACCTCGACCTCGCAGAAGAGCCCGAGCCCGTCCACCTCGTCGATGCTCACCACCGCGTCCCCGGGCCCGGGCAGGCGCCACTCGACGCGTCGCTTGACGACGGTCGCGACCGGCCGGAAGCCGAGTCGCTCGAGGAGCAGGGACGCGGTCGGCAGGTCGGTCGCGAGCGGGAACTCGATCTCCTCCCGGGTCTTGCGCGGCGGGTCGAGCTTGCGACCCTTGTAGGTGATCCGGAGCGTCGCGTCGTCGAGGCGCAGGCGCAGGGCCTCGTCGGTCGCCGCGAAGTCGCGCGCGGGGTGGGCCAGGTAGACGTCGGACTGCCGGTGCTCGCCACCGCCGGTCGCGCCGAGAGAGGAGAGCCT
>JAGWVP010000503.1 GCA_018970825.1 bacterium
TCGTCACGCGATCCGCGATGCGCAGCACCTCGGCGAGCTTGTGCGTCACGATGACGACCGCGGTGCCGCGCGCCGCGAGCCCTTCGAGCAACTCGAAGAGCACGTCGACTTCGGCGGGCACGAGCACGGCGGTCGGCTCGTCGAGCACCAGCAGCGCGGGCGGGTGCGGCCGGCCGTCCTCGCCGAGCCGGTCGCCGACCAGCGCCTTCAGGATCTCGACCCGCTGGCGATCGCCGACCGAGAGCTCCTCGACGCGGCGTCCCGGGTCGGCGATCGAGATGCGGAAGGCGTCGGCGAAGGCGCGGGTCTCCTCGGCGAGCCGCGCCGGGTCGAGCCAGCCGCGGCGACCGAGGGCGAGGGCGAGGTTTTCCGCGACGGTGAGCGTCGGCACGAGCATGAAGTGCTGGTGCACCATCGCGATGCCGGCCGCGCGCGCCTCGACCGCCGAACGCCAGCGCGCGTCGCGCCCGTCGAGGCGGACCTCGCCTGCGTCGGCCGAGTAGAGTCCGCTCGCGACCTGCATGAGCGTCGACTTGCCCGCGCCGTTCTCGCCGAGCAGCGCGTGGATCTCGCCGGCGCGCGCGGTGAAGTCGACGCCGTCGAGCGCGACCACCGCGCCGAAGCGCTTTCGAACGCCGCGCATCTCGAGGACGGGCCGACCGACCCCGTCGGCGGCATCGCTGCCGCCTTGCTCGCGGGCGTGACTCATCGCCCCTGCGGCTCCGAGGCGGGCGGGAAGCGGCCGAGCACCCAATTGCGCGCCTGCGCCGCGTCGACGAGCTCGCCCTCGAGCTGCGCGTCGAAGGCGCGGTCGAGGATTTCGCCGAGGCGCGGGCCCGGGCGGTAGCCCAGGTCGAGCAGGTCGCGGCCGCGCAGGAGCGGCTCGGGCAGCACCGCGTGCCCGGGCAGCGACTCGCGGCTCGCGCGGCAGAACTCCCACGGGCCGAGATCGCCGCTGCCCGAGAGCGCGTCGATCCGGATCACCTCGAGGAGGTCGTCGATCCACGGCTCGCCGAGGAAGCGGCGCAGGGTCGAGGCGCGCATCCGGGGGGCGTCGAGGTGCGAGAGGTGGCGGTCGACGAGCCAGGCGACGCGACTCTCGATGTCGCGGCTGCGCCGCAAGCGTCGCACGATCACGGCCGCCGTCTCGGCACCGCGCTCGCAGTGGCCGTGGAAGGTGATCCGGCCGTCGGGGCGGCGCTCGGCGCAGGAGCGCTTCTCGACGTCGTGGAGGAGGAGAGCCAGCGCCACGTGCTCGGGGTGGCGCGCGGGCTCGATGCGTCCCAGGCAGAGCAGCGTGTGGGCGAGCACGTCGCCCTCGGGGTGGTGGTCCGGCGACTGCTCGACCCGCCGCATCTCGGCGACCTCGGGCAGCACGGCCGCGAGCAGCCCGGTCGTCTCCAACATCTCGAAGCCGCACCGTGCGCCGCCTTCGAGCAGGATCTTCACGACCTCGTCGCCGATCCGCTCCCAGGCGATCGTCGTGACCGTGGGTGCGAGGCTCTCGATCGCGGCCAGGGTGCCGGGCTCGATCTCCCAGCCGAAGCGGGCGGCGAAGCGTACCGCGCGCAGCAGACGCAGCCGGTCCTCGTCGAAGCGCGCGTGCGGGTCGCCGATCGCGCGCACGACGCCGCGCTCGAGGTCGTCGCGCCCGCCGACCCAGTCGATCGGCTCGGACGGCCGGTCGGGGTCGAGGAACATGCCGTTCACCGTGAAGTCGCGCCGCTGCGCATCGCCGCGCGCGTCGCTCGGCATCACCTCGACCGGGTGGCGATGGTCGACGTAGCGGCCGTCGCTGCGGAAGGTCGCGACCTCGATCTTCTCGCCGTGCTCGAGCACGAGGACCACGCCGAACTGCACGCCGACGGGGACGGTGCGGGGGAAGATCCGCTGGACCAGGGAGGCCGGTGCCGAGGTGGCGACGTCGTAGTCGAGCGGCTCGCGGCCGAGCAGCAGGTCGCGGACGCAGCCGCCGGCGAGGAGTGCCTCGTGTCCGGCCGCGCGCAGGCGCGCGACCACGGTTTCGGCGGCCCGGCGCGCCCGGCGCGGGTCGCGCTCGGGCGGGGCGGTCGCGCCGACTGCGACGCCCGGCTCCATCGGAGGAGGGTCGCACGCCCCAACGGGGGGTGCAATTTTCGCAGGTGTTCCCGCCGACGGGCCCCTGGATGGGGCGGGTTCCGCCGTGGCACCACGTGCAGACTTGGCACCGCTCTCTGGGCTCGGCCTCGGACCGCAGGTTGCGCACCACCGCGCCCGACGCCCCTTGCCCGTGTCCTCATCGGGCGAGGGTTCGCTCTGCCGCTGGTTGACCCTCTGCCTGACTCACCTCGCTGCAGGCCTTCGCCAACCGCCCTTCGCCTGAACCGAAGCCGAGCGTTGACCACTTCGCCGTTCAGGCGGCGCCAGACCCGTGGGGCCGCCCGGATGGTGGAAGGCGCGCGCGCTGATCAGCGCGGTGCGGATGGTTTTGTTGACGCCGGCGTGGCCCACATGGTCAAAAGTCTGGATCTCATGAGCGCCATCACCCCCCACTACCGGAGCATCCAGCAACTTCTGCAAAGCCAGTCGTTTTCCATCGACGAGTACCAGCGCGAGTACAAGTGGGGGCAAAAGAACATCAGCGAGTTGCTGTCCGACCTCCAATCCAAATTCTCGAGCCATTACAGGCCCGGCGATGATACCACCGCCGTGAGTGGATACGGTGAGTATTTCCTCGGTTCCATCATCGTCAGCAGGCGCAACGGCAAGAACTACCTGATCGACGGCCAGCAGCGTGTGACATCGCTTACCCTGCTGCTCATCTACCTTTACCGTGCAGCTCAGGACAGAGGTCTGTCGGTTGTCCAGACTCTGGGTCCCTTGATCTTCAGTGACAACTTGGGGCGGCCCAAGTTCAACCTCGACATTCCC
>JAGWVP010000504.1 GCA_018970825.1 bacterium
ATCACGTCGAAGACGGTCGTCGAGTCGGTGTCGGACCTCAAGAAGACCCGGCTCGGCCCTGGCGTCTTCGTGACCTGGGTGACGAGCTTCTACGACGAACGCGAAGAGGTCGTGGGTCGACAGACCTTCCGGATCCTGAAGTTCCGGCCCGACCTGGAGGCGCTCCTCGGATGAGCTACCGGCTCGGACCCACCACGACGCCCGACACGAAGTTCTTCTGGGACGGGCTGAAGCAAGGAAAGATCCTCGTCCAGCGCTGCAAGGGCTGCGCGAGGCTTCGCCATCCGCCCCGCCCCATGTGCCCGCACTGCAACTCGCTCCTGTGGGACACGATCGAGGCGTCGGGGCGCGGCACGCTGCATTCCTTCGTCCTGCCCCGCCACCCGCAGTGGCCCTGGTTCGAGGGGACCTACGTCGTCGCGCTGGTCGACCTCGAGGAGGGCTTGCGGCTGGTGACGAATCTCGTCGACGTCGATCCCGCCGAGGTGACGATCGGCATGCCGGTCGAGGGGCGGGTCGAGCACTTCGACGACGGCGTGTCCCTGCACCAGTTCCGCCCACGGAGCCCGCGATGAGGAACGAGAAGACGCTCGACTGGAACCGGATCGCGGTCGGCGACGAGGTCGCGCCGATGAAGATCGACGTCACCGCGACGGTCGTCGTCGCGGGCGCGATCGCGACGCGCGACTTCATGCCCGTGCACCACGACCGCGACTACGCGGCCTCGCAGGGCTCGCCGAACATCTTCATGAACATCATGACCGACAACGGTCTCTGCAGCCGCTTCCTCACCGACTGGGCCGGGCCCGAGGCGATGGTGCGGCGGATCGCGATCCGGCTCGGCGTGCCGGCCTACGCGGGTTCGAAGCTCGAGTACACCGGGCGGGTGACCCGAACGTCGCGCGAGGGCGACGAGGGCTTCGTCGAGGTGGAGTTCCGGGCGACCAACGACTCGGGCGACCACGTCTCGGGCACCGCGACCGTGAGCCTGCCCATCCGGGGCGCCGCCTCGTGAGCGTCTCCCTCCGCGGCCGGGCCGCGATCGCCGGCATCGGGCAGACGGAGTTCTCGAAGGAATCCGGTCGCAGCGAGTTGCAGCTCGCCTGCGAGGCGGCAAAGGCGGCACTCGACGACGCCGGGCTCTCGCCGCGCGACGTCGACGGGCTCGTCACCTTCACGATGGACTCGAGCGAGGAGGCGGAGGTCGCCCGCAACCTCGGCATCCCGCGCCTCACGCTCTTCTCCCGCATTCCCTACGGCGGCGGCGGGGCGTGCGCGGTCGTGCACCAGGCCGCGATGGCGGTCGCGACCGGCGCGGCCGAGGTCGTGGTGTGCTGGCGTGCCTTCAACGAGCGCTCGGGCATGCGCTTCGGCGGTGCCGCGATGGCGGGAGCGACGATGCTGCCGCCGTTCCTCGACATGGTCGGGCCCTACGGCCTGCTCACGCCCGCGAGCTGGGTCGCGCTGCAGGCCCGTCGTTACATGCACGAGTACGGCGTCACGAACGAGCACTTCGGCCGCATCTCGGTCGTCGACCGCAAGCACGCGGCGAACAACCCGGCGGCGTGGTTCCACGGGCGTCCGATCACGATCGAGGACCACCAGGCCTCGCGCTGGATCGTCGAGCCGGTGCTGCGCCTGCTCGACTGCTGCCAGGAGAGCGACGGCGGCGTCGCTCTCGTCGTCACCTCGACCGAGCGCGCGCGCGACCTGCGCCACGTGCCGGCGGTCGTCCTCGCCGCGGCGCAGGGCTGCGCCGACGACGCCGAGCTCATGACGAGTTACTACCGCCCGGAGATCTCGGGCCTGCCCGAGATGGGGATCGTCGCCGAGCAGCTCTGGCGGCAGTCGGGGCTCCGTCCGGCCGACGTCCAGACCGCGTTCCTCTACGACCACTTCACGCCCTTCGTGCTCGTGCAGCTCGAGGAACTCGGCTTCTGCAAGCGCGGCGAGGCGAAGGACTTCGCGACCGTGGAGCGGCTCTCGATCGGCGGCGAGCTCCCGATCAACACGAGCGGCGGACTCCTCGGCGAGGCCTACATCCACGGCATGAACGGCATCGCGGAGTGCGTGCGCCAGATCCGCGGCACTTCCTGCAACCAGGTCGACGGCGTCGAGCACGTGCTCGCGACCGCGGGGACCGGCTGCCCGACGAGCGGGCTCATCCTCGGGCGGGTCTGAGCCTCAGGCGATCACGCCGTCCGCGAGCAGTCCCTCGATCTCCTCGCCGGCGATCCCCCAGTCGGCGAAGGCCTCGCGCGTGTCGGCCCCCGCGGGCCTCGCGGCGTTCGGGATCTCGCCGGGCGTGCGCGAGAAGCGCGGCGCGGGGGCCGGCTGCTCGACGCCGTCCACCGTGACGAAGGTGCGCCGGGCGACGTTGTGCGGGTGGCGCCGCGCCTCGGCCGGCGAGAGCACCGGTGCGAAGCAGATCTCGCGGCCGGCGAAGAACGCGACCCACTCCTCGCGGGTGCGGGTCCGGAACATGGCGGCGAGGCGTGCGCGCAACTCCGGCCAGCGCTCACGGTCCATCTGCCGCGCGGGGTCGAGGTCTTCGGCCGAGAGCCCCGCGAACCCGAGCGGCGCGACCAGCTCGACGAAGTTCGCGTAGAAGGCGGGCTCGTAGGCGGCGAGGCTCACGTGGCCGCCGCCTGAGCACTCGTAGACGCCGTAGAAGTGCGCGCCGCCGTCGAGCAGGTTCGTGCCGCGCGGCCCCCACAGGCCGCCTCCGATCTGGTCGAAGACGTGGAAGATCGAGAGCAGCATGGAGCTGCCGTCGACCATCGCCGCGTCCACGACTTGCCCGCGCCCGCTCGTGCCGCGCTCGACGAGTGCGGCGAGTACGCCCACGACGAGCAGCATCGATCCCCCGCCGAAGTCCGCGACGAGGTTGAGCGGCGGGACTGG
>JAGWVP010000505.1 GCA_018970825.1 bacterium
TAGTGCGACATCGCGTTCGGGAGCTCGAAGTACTGCTCGCAGGCCTCGCCGAGAACGCTCGGGGCGAACGGGCGGAACGCCTCGCGAAACTTGATCTTCGCGTTCACGACGTCCTTCATCTCCGCCCGCCTCGGGTCGGCGATGATCGAGCGGGCGCCGAGCGCGCGCGGGCCCCACTCGAAGCGGCCGCGGTACCAGCCGCACACCTTGCCCGCGGTCAGGTCGTCGACCACGCGCGAGAAGAAGCGGTCGTCGTCCTCGATGTGCTGGTAGGCGAGGCCGTTCGACTTCAGGAAGTCCGCGACCTGCGAGTCGCTGTACTCGCTGCCGAGGTAGGCGTGGCCGAGCGGCCCCACCCGCGGCTTGCCGAGCAGGTGATGGTAGGCCCACAGCGCGGCGCCGATCGCGCCGCCGTCGTCGCCCGGGCCCGGCGGGATGTAGATCTGCTCGAAGCCCGCGTCGCGCAGGATCTTCGCGTTCGCGACCGAGTTCAGCGCGACGCCGCCCGAGAGGCAGAGATTCTTCAGCCCCGTCCGCTTCTGCACGGACGAGGCGAGCTTGATCATGATCTCCTCGGTCACGGCCTGGATCGAGGAGGCGACGTCGCAGTAGAAGGGATCGAGCGACTTGTCGCCGAGCGCAGGATCGCGCGGAGGCGCGCCCATGACCTCGGAGAACTTCGGCGCGAGCGTGTTGTCGGGCGAGTAGTGGAAGGCGAAGTGGTCGAGGTCGAGCCAGTACGAGCCGTCGGACCCGATCTTGATCATCTTCTTGATCCGGTCGGTGTAGTTCGGCGTGCCGTAGGGCGCCATGCCCATCAGCTTGTACTCGCCCTCGTTCACCTCGAAGCCGCAGTAGGCGGTGAAGGCCGAGTAGAGGAGCCCGAGCGAGTGCGGGAAGCGGCTCTCCTGCTCGAGCTCGATCTTCGTGCCGCGACCGACGCCGACCGTGCCGGTCGTCCACTCGCCGGCGCCGTCGACCGTGATGATCGCCGACTCCTGGAAGGGCGAGCAGAAGTAGCTCGCGGCGGCGTGCGACATGTGATGGTCGCAGAACAGGATCCGCTTGTTCTCGACGCCGAGCTTCTCGCGGATGAGCGGCTTGATCCAGAGCTTGTCGGTCACCCAGCGACGCATCGACTCGCGGAAGACGCGCTGGGATCGGGGGAAGGTCGCGAACGCCGTCGTGAGCAGGCGCTCGAACTTCACGAACGGCTTCTCGTAGAAGACGACGTAGTCGACGTCGTGGATCGTGATGCCGCCCTTGGCGAGCACGAAGTCGACCGCGAGGCTCGGGAAGCGGTTGTCGTGCTTGACCCGGGAGAAGCGTTCCTCCTCACCGGCCGCCACGACCACGCCGTCCTGGACGAGGGCCGCGGCGCTGTCGTGGTAGTAGAAGGACAGGCCGAGGATGTTCATCGTATGGGGGTCCCCTGGGCAGCTCCGGCGGGGCCGCGGAGGCCTCTCCGCCCACGTCGAGCGTGCGATCCCCGACGCTACCGGAGGGGAATCGGGGCGACAACCGGGCGTCCCCCGCGGGAGCGCGGCCCCGGACGCCCGATCCTGCGACTCCGGGCGCTCCGGACGTCCCCGGACCGGACGCTCGGCTCCCGGTCGGCCGGCGGCACGCCCCGGTTGTGTGCCCGCCGACGCGCCCGTAAGCGGCTGCCATGGGAAAGAAGATCCTGGGCGCGCTCGCCGCGATGGCGCTCTCGCTGCTCGTCGTGGTCGCGGGGCTCGAGGCCGTGCTGCACGCGGTCGGCTACCCGCGCACGAAGACCGGGCACCAGCGCTTCTTCGTCGAGTACGACGCGGACCGCGGATGGCGGAACGTGCCGGGTGCGTCGGGCCTGTTCTCGACCGACGAGTACGACGTCGAGCTGCAGTACAACTCGCGCGGCATCCGCGGACCGGAGCGCGAGCAGGCGAAGCCCGAAGGCGTGCGCCGCGTGGTCGTGCTCGGGGACTCCTTCATCGAGGGCTACTCGGTCCCGCGCGAGCAGCGCGTCTCCGAGGTCCTCGAGGGGCTTCTCGCGAAGCGCGACCCCGCGCACCGCTGGGAGGTGATCGCGCTCGGCACCGCCGGCTACTCGACCGACCAGGAGCTGCTGTGGCTCCGCTCCGAGGGACTCGCCTACCGCCCCGACGTGGTCGTGGACATGTTCTACATGAACGACGTCTGGTTCAACGGGCAGTCGAAGTACTGGCGTGGAGAAAAGCCCGCGTTCGTCCTCGAGGGCGGCGAGCTCAGGCTCGTCAACGTACCGGTCCCCGACGTGCGTCCCGCCGGCGAGAAGAAGAAGGCGAAGAAGGAGAGCGGCGGGATCGGGCACTGGATCCGGTCGCGCTCGAAGCTCGTGGCGCTCGCCCAGCTCGCGCTCGAGAACTCGCCGGGCCTCCGCGACGCGGCCGCGAGGGCCGGGCTCGTCTCGCCCCGGAAGGACGAGGAGGAGGACGGCGCACCGCACGTCTCCGACGAGCTGAGCGTGTTCCGGAAGGACCCGCCGGCCGCGACCGAGAACGGCTGGACGATGACGCGCGCGATCCTCGGCGCGATGAAGCGCGAGTCGAACGCGGCCGGTGCGGCCTTCATCGCCTTCCACATCCCGCTCAAGGGAACCGTCTACCCGGAGAGCTGGGCGCCGACGCTCTCGAAACTCGGCATCCCGGCCGATCGCCTCGACCCCGAGCGCGTGCGCACCCGCTTCCTCGGGATCTGCGCCTCCGAGCGGCTCGACTGCATCGAGCCGACCGAGGAGTTCCGGCGCGCCGCGGAGGCGGGCGTGGCGCGCGGCGAGCGCCTGTACTGGGTGATCGACAACCATTGGAACCGGGGCGGCCATGCGCTCGCCGCGGAGCTTCTCGCCGATCGCATCCTCTCGCTCCCGGCGACGCCGCCG
>JAGWVP010000506.1 GCA_018970825.1 bacterium
CGTCGCGAACTCGCGGCCGGTCGCGGCCGCGAGGTCCGCGGCGACGTCGCGCTCGACCAGCACGAAGTCCGGACTGCGTGCGTCGCGGCCGACCGGGAAGTCGACGGTGCGTCCGCGTCGCGTCGGCACGAAGGAGCCGGTCGTGTAGACGATGCGGCGCAGCACGCCGTCGGCGTCGCGGACGACGACGCGGAGCGAGAAGCTCTCGGTCGCCTGCAGCACGATCGAGAGGATCCGTCCGGCCGCCCCGAGCGACGGCGTCGGAGGATAGGAAATGCCGAAGCTCCGGGCCGGGATGCTGCCGGTGTCCGTCTGCAGAACCCGGATCGGAGTCGTGCCGTCGTCGTCGAGGATGCGGTACACGCCGAAGGTCCCGTCGCCCGCCGCGAGCGTCCAGCCGCGCAGGGGCAGGTCCCGGCTCTCGCGGCAGCCACAATCGTCCGAGCAGAAGCCCGGGCACGCGTCGTCGGCCGCGCCGTCGCAGGACTCGGCCGGGCCGACCTCGCCGTCGCCGCAGGTCGACGGCACCGGCGTCGGCGTCGGATCGGGAGTCGGCGTCGGCACGGGGCTCGGGGTCGGGGTCGGGGTCGGGGTCGGGGTCGGCTCGTTTCCCGGAGTCGGTGTCGCGCCGGGACCTGCCGCGAGGACCTCCTCGCGGGTGAGCGCGCGCGGATTCGATCGCGCCCCCTCGCGGCCTCGCAGGTCGTAGGCCGCGACCGTGAACACGTTGCGGTTGCCGAGCGGCAGGTCTTCGACCTCGGTTTCGAGAGCCGCGCCGTCGACCCGCCCGCCTCCCACGTCCCGACCCGCATCCCAGCCGCCCGACCCGTTGCGGAAGTAGACCCGGTAGCCGGCGGCCCCCGCGACGGGCGTCCAGCGCACGCGAGCCGCGAACACCGGCTCCGCCGCCCCCGCCGGCAGGGGCCGGCCCGCGAGCCCGGAGCCCAGAAGGAGAGCAAAGGCGAGCAGGCGGGCCGCGACTCTCCGCCCGTTCCCCTGCCGATTTCCGGTCCGACACCCCACCACCTCCACGCAGGCAGCAAGGCACGCGCCATCGAGAGCCCGCGAGGAGGCCCCCCGGCGCGCCGGGCCCTGTCAGGAACCTGTCGCGAATCCTCTCTCGTGGCGGCTCCCTGACAGTTCCGCGACCGACCGGCCTCGCCCCCCGCCCATCGGGCTCGGCACCGGGTTGACGGCGGCGTGCCCGGGAGCGATACCGGAAATCCATGCGATCCCGAGACCTTGGGCGCTTCGCCCGGATCGCCGTCGCGACCTGCGCGGCGGCGGTCCTCCTCGCCTCGGCCTCGCCGTCGGCCGCGATCGGCCGCGACGCGAACCTGCCGGTCATGCGCAAACTCACCTGGGTCCGCGGCGGCGGGAGCGCGGGAGCCGCTCCCGAGATCGATCCCGGAACCCTGCGAGGCGCGATCGCGCTCGTCGCGGGCGGCCTCGCGATCCTCCGCGACCGCCGTCGTCGCTAGCGCGGCGAGGCTCGCGGGCCGCGCTCCGACGGGCGACGTCGGGGAAGACTCCTCCCGTCGAGCCGGTCGCTCCGCGGCGACCTTTGCCCTAGCGGCTCGATCCCAGGAGTTCGACGACTTGCGGGACGAGGACGTCCGCCGCGAGCGCGTGGCCCGCCGACGTCCAGTGCGAATCGCCCGCGAGATAGAGCGGCTCGCCGCCCACGGCCCCGGAGGCGAAGGAGGGAAACAGGTTCACGACCGGGATGCCGTTTCCCGCGAGAAAGGCCTCCAGGCGGCGCGAGGGCAGGCGCAGGTCGAGCCCCGCCTCCCGCATCCCGGGCACCGCCGAGCAGAGTTCGTCCCACTTGGCTCGGTCGACGCTCCAGTGTCCCGGCAGGAGCGCGACCGCGAACCGCGCTCCGCCGCCCGCGGCGAGGTCGCGCGTCTCGATCAGGAGTTGCTCGGTCATCGACCAGGCCTCCACCCAGCCGGGTCGCGGCGCGGGGCGGTAGATCTCGAAGAAGCCGTACTCGTCGGCGTCGTGCACCGTGAAGGCGCGCGGTGGGTCCGACATGAGACCGAGGCGGTAGAGCAGGTCGTTCAGCCGGGGCGACTCCTCGATGCGCGAGCGGGCGAAGCGCAGGCTCATCAGGCGGTCGGCGAGAAAGGCGCGCAGCCCGGAGCTCGTCTTGCGCTCGTCGAAACCGGTGAAGACCGGGCGCCCGTCCGCATCTCGGAGCAGCCGGCCCCGATCGTCGAGCCGGGCATACGGCATGAAGGTCGCGCCCTGGAGGCGCTGGCTGTTGTCGCTCACGTCGTTCTCGACGAACAGCAGGACGACCAGGTCGGGCGCGTAGCGCAGGCCGTACTCGCGCAGCGCGAGGTACTCGCGCACGGTACCCGCGCCGCTCACCCCGAGGCTCACGACCTCGGCCGGGATCCCCCGGGCGACCAGGCCACGCTCGAGTGCGGCACCCACCGAGTCCTCGAAGGGCACCTGCACGGCCTCGAGGAAGGAGTCGCCGAGCAGGACGACCCGCTTCGTTCCCGGGGGCTTGTGGAATTCGTGCTCCCGGTCCCGGAAGCCCTGGCCGTTCACCTCGACGGTCACGTCGTAGACGCCGGGCAGAACCGAGCGCCCCCGGCGACCCGGCTTGAGCTTCATGCCGATCACCGGGTCCCATTCCCAGAGAAAATCGGACATCGGGTGGAAGGCGCGCACGAAGAGCTCGAAGGCGAGGAGCGCCCCGAGCGCTCCCGCCGCGACGAGTGCCGCGAGCACGGCCGCCCGCCGCAGCGGGCGGCGTCGTTCAGCGCCGGGCATCGCGGTCGCGCCCCCCGTGCGACGCGCCGAGGTCCGCGGCGCCGCGCATGCGCGCCGCGTGCAATCGCTTGGCGAGATCCACGCACGCGCGGAACGCCCGG
>JAGWVP010000507.1 GCA_018970825.1 bacterium
CTCGTGCACGTGGCGCACGAACTCGCGCCAGCCCAGCACCTGGCGAACGAAGCCCTCCTTGGACGCGATCGGGAGGTCCATCACCGCCGCGTCGGCGACGACCTGCGACGGCAGCAGGCGGTGGAGGTTCAGAAGCGGCGAGATCCCGGCGTGGAAGAGCCCGGGTTCCCCGCGTGCCATCGCGTCCTCGAACGGGCCGAAGTGCGGCAGGCAGGCGCGCTTCGCCCAGTCCCACTGCGCTCGCGCGTCGGCCGCGGTCGCGGGCAGGCGCTCGAGATCGAGCCTTCCCGGGTGCGAGGCGAAGCGCCGATCGAGGAGGTCGCGCACCTCCTCCTTCACGTCGTCGACCGGGAACGACGGCGGGGTCGGTGCCGGCGGATCGCCGCGCCAGGGCTTGCGGTTCTCGACGTCGAAGCTGAAGCGCCCGCCGACCGGCTTGCCGCGCTCCATCAGGATGCCCGTCGCGCGGCGGACGACCCGGTAGAAGGCGTCCATGCGCCAGGGCGGGCCGCCCGCGGCGGCGAAGTGCTCCCCGGTCGTGAGCCAGCCCTCGTGGGGGATCTCGACCAGCGAGCCGTCGGCGACGAGCGGTGCGAGCTCGCACCGGAGTTCTCGCTCGGCGGGTCGCATGACGCGCAGCGGGCCGGTTGCGGCGAGTACCTCGCGCAGGCCGTCCGCGTAGCCTCCCGCCGTCGCGACGTGGCGCACGGCGACGCCGCGTGCCGCCTGCTCGATCGCGAAATGGCGCAGGTTCGCGAGCACGAGCGCGAGCTTGCGACGGTGGTAGGGGCGCCGTCCCGCCTTCTCCGCGCTCTCGACCAGGACCACGCCGAGATCGCGCGCGGGCTCGCGCGAGAGCGGCCCGATCGCGTCGGAGAGCTGGTCGTAGGGCACGAACAGCCACCGCCGGCCTTCCCCGGTCGTACCCGAGGACTCGCGCGCCGCGGCGAGCCGACGCCGGAACGGCGACCCCGGGTCCCGCCCGGTGTCGTCGGCGGGCGTCCGCCGGGGACTCATCGCGGACGCGCCGCGATCAGGCCGCCCGATCGCACCGGAGCACCTCCTCGAAACCGCGCGCGAGGCACTCGATGAAGAACTCCGGGTCCGGGATCGCGGCTGGATCGGTCGAGATGCCGACCGAGCAGGTTCCGTCGTAGGAGAGCATGGTCAGGTTCGCCGCGGCGCCGGTGAGAGGGCCGAAGCCGGTCATCTGCTCGATGCGCGCCCCCGCGAGGTACAACGGGAAGGACGGCCCGCGCACGTTGCTCGTGAGGAAGTCGACGCCTTTCAGCATCGAGCCCAGGATCGAGGCGGAGACGGCGGCCGGGAAGCTCGTGAACAGCGCCGCGAGCTCGTCCACCACGGGCAGGGCCGGCTCGTCGCGCTCCTCGCGGGCGAGCCGGCCGATCGTCCGCATCGCGAGGGCCGGGTCGGGGCTGCCGATCGGCACCTCGAAGCGCACCGGCACGAAGTGGTTTCCACCGGTGCCGGCCTCGCCCTCGGAGCGCAGGTTGATCGGCATGGTCATCCGCAGGCGGCTCGGGGTCGCGCCGTGGGCCTCGTGGTAGTGGCGCAGCCCGGCGGCGGCCGCCGCGACGAAGGCGTCGTTGATCGTGCCGCCCGCGTTGCGCGCCGCGTGCTTGAGCTTCCGGAAGTCGATCGTCGTCACGTCCATGCGGATGCGGGTCGAGCGCTTCGTCATGAGCGGCGACAGCGGGCTCGACACCGGGCGCAGCAGGTGGCCGACCGAGGCGACCGCCCGCAGGACGCCCCTCGCGCCGCCGAGCGGGTCGCGCACGACCTCGGTCAGTCCCTCGGCGACGAAGCTCCAGGCGCGCCGCACGCGGCTCACCTGCTTGCGCCGCTCGTAGCCGAGCGCGTCGAGCATGCGCTCGGCGATGCTCATGACCCGGAACGGCGGCAGGTCGGGCAGCTCGGCCGGCCCTTCGTGCCCCGATCGCTCGAGCTCGACGAGCGCGGACAGCATCTGGACGAGCCCGACGCCGTCGGAGAGCGAGTGGTGGAGCTTCATGACGAGCGCGGCGCGCCCGGCCTCGAGTCCCTCGACGACCCGCATCTGCCAGAGCGGGCGGTCGCGGTCGAGGCCCTCCATCGCGAGCGGCTGCGCGAAGTCGAGCAGGTCGCGCACCGTCGAGTCGTCGGCGAGACGGTCGAAGCGCACGTGGAACGAGAGGTCGAAGTCGGGGTCGACGACCCAGCGCGGCGGCGCGATCGACAGCGGGTTCACCGCGACCTTCTGGCGCAGCCGGGGAAGGACGCGCGTCGCCTGGTCGACCTTCGCGAGCAGGCGCCCCCGGTCGGGTGCGACGTCGAGCAGGGAAACCGTGACGATCGTCGAGCGCAGCGCCGGGTCGTGCTCGATGAACCACATGAGCGCGTCGCTGTCGCTCATGCGGTCCTCGAAGCGTGTCTCCTCGATCGGCTCCATCGCTTGCTTCGATCGCCCGCGGACGCGGACGCCGCAGCGAGTAGGCCGCGCTCGCGCCGTCGCGTCAAGCGACCGCGCGTCGCCCGTTCGACCGGTCTTCCGGTCGCCGACGGCCGATCCCCGTCGCTCGGGCCGGTCTCCGACCGGCCGTCGACAAGCTTGCATTCCCGGCAGAGCCTCCGGGCCGAGGTCCGGCGCGAGGGGTGACCGTCGAGCGGTGCGACGGCCGGCCGGCGTCGGTCGGCATCGCTCGACCCGTCGCGGGAGCGGAGATCGGGCCCAGGCGTTCGACGACCGATTCGACCGCGTGTGAGCGGGCCTGCGACACGAAAGCGAGGTCGGGAATGACGAGACGAGGGAGCGGCGGTGCGGGAAGGCTCGTCGGGCTGCTCATGGCCGCAGGGGCGCTCGCGGGAGCGGTGTTCGCGTCCGCGG
>JAGWVP010000508.1 GCA_018970825.1 bacterium
GCGTTCCTCGGCTCTTCGAGTGGATCCACCGGGGTGTTACCACCGGGAAACCTCCAGTCAACGAAAGGCGCTCGCGGAAGCCGGTCTGCGAGGGCTCTCGCCCGGGACGCGGCGGCCTTCCGGGGAGCCGACCCGATCACGGAGGGCCGTCCCGGGGCGCCGACGCCCGCGGCGGACGGGTTGGCCCCCGTCGTCGCACCTGCCTCGCCCGGACTCGGGAGAAGCCGCCTTGCTGACGAACATGAGGAAATGTCGCGCCCGTCCCTCGCGTGCCCGTCCGGGACGCGGGACCGCGCGGGCCGGCATCCCTCAACTCCCGCGGTGGAGTCGCTCGAGGTGTTCCCGCGAGAGCGGCAGCACGACGGTCTTGCCGGTCACGTCGTTCGGCGCGACGTAGAGTTCCGTGCCGTACACCCGGCACAGCAGCTTCCAGGTGAGCACCTCGTCCGGCGTGCCCTCCGCAGCGACCGAGCCGGCGGAAAGGAGCAGGAGTCGGTCGCAGTACATCGAGGCGAGGTTCAAGTCGTGCACGACGAGCCCGACCGAGCGTCCCTCGCGCGCGAGGTCCCGGACGAGGTCGAGCAGCACGACCGCGTGCCGCAGGTCGAGAAACGCCGTCGGCTCGTCGAGCAGCAGGATCGGGGCCTCCTGGGCGAGCGCGCGGGCCAGCACGACCCGCTGCCTCTCGCCTCCCGACAATTGGTCGACCCGTCGCTCGGCGAGTTCCAGGGTCTCGGTGCGCCGCATCGCATCGTTCGCGGCGCGCAGGTCGGCCGGTCCCTCCCAGCCGAAGGGCCCGAGGTGCGGCGCGCGTCCGAGCAGCACCATCTCGCGCACGCGGATCGGGAACGCCGGGTGCGTCTCCTGCGGCACGACCGCGATCGTGCGACCGCGCTCGCGGTCGGAGACCTCCTGGAGCGGTCGCCCGTCGACCAGGACCGCACCGGTCTCCGGCGTCCTCACCCCGGAGAGCACCCGCAGGAGGCTCGACTTGCCGGAGCCGTTCGGGCCGATGATGCCGAGGATGCTCCCCGGCTCGACGACCGCGTCCACCGCCCGCAGCGCCTCGCGCCGACCGTAGCGGAGGCCGACTCCCCGGGCCTCGATGCGGCTCACCCGGCGTCCCCGAGCGCGCTGCGGCCTTCGCGCCGCAGCAGGTGGAGGAAGAAGGGCCCGCCGCAGAGCGCGGTCACCACGCCCACCGGGAGCTCGGTCGCGAGCAGGGATCGGGCGAGCGTGTCGGCCGCGACGAGGAACGCGGCTCCACCCCAGAGAGCGCCCGGAACGACGCGTCGCTGGTCGCCGCCCGCGAACGAGCGCACGAGGTGGGGCACGATCAGTCCGACGAAGCCGATCATGCCCGACACCGGCACCGCACCCGCGACCAGGAGAGCCACGGCGAGGTAGACCCGGCGACGGACGCGGTCGACCCCGACGCCGAGGCCGGCGGCGCCCTCTTCGCCGAGCGCGAGCGCGTTCAGGTCGCGGGCCGACGCGAGCAGCAGGCACGCACCGGCGACCAGCGTGGACGCCGCGAGCAGGGCCCACGGATGCCCGCGCACCGTGATCGCCCCGATGACCCAGGCGAGGATCCCGCGCGAGCGCGCCGGGTCGGCGATCGCGTCGAGGAAGGTGATCATCGCACCCGCGAGCGCGTTGAATACGACCCCGGTGAGCAGCAGCGTCGTCGGCGTCGGCACGCCGGCCGACGCGGCGACCGCGTGCACGAGCGCCGCGGTCGCGAGCGCGCCGACGAAGGCCGCTCCGGGCACCGCCGCGAGCGATCCCGCCGCGCCGAGCGGCAGCGCGACGGTCGCGAGGATCGCGAACAGCGCGGCGCCGCCGGAGATGCCGAGGACGTGCGGACAGGCGAGCGGGTTTCGCAACAGCGCCTGCAACGCCGCGCCGGCCGCGCCGAGGGCCGCGCCGACGAGCGCCGCGAGGAGGATCCGGGGGGCGCGGGCGCCCACCAGGATCACGTGCGCGGGGTCGTCCGCGGGCGCGAACCAGGCGGCGACCGGGTCGATCCGGACCGGGCCGATCGCGAGCGCCGCGAGCACGACCGCGGCGAGGACCGCGGCCCCCGCGAGGTGGATCCGCAAGGCCGAGGCGCGGGAGGACGGTCGAGACGGGCTCATGGCCCGCCCTCGCCCGGCGCCGAACTCCACAGCAGGTCCCTCATCTCGCGCGCCGCCTCGCCGAGTCGCGGGCCGGGTCGCAGCAGCGCGTCGCTCGACGGGGTGCGCACGCGCCGTTCGCGGACCGCGGCGATCGACTCCCAGCGCGCCCACCACGACGGCAGCGCGGCGCCCGCCTCCGAGCCCATCGCGGCGTCGACGATCACTTCCGGCGAGAGACCGACGACCGACTCGATCGAGAGCCGCGGCCACGGCCGGCCGGTCGAGGCGGCGACGTTGTCGCCTCCCGCCAGGCGGACGAGCTCGTCGACGAACAGGCCCGAACCCGCGACGACGAGCGGCTCGTGCCCGACCACGAGGAGGACGCGCCGGGCGCGACGGCCGGCGACGCTCGCGCGCACCTCGTCGAGCTCTCGGCCGAGGCGTTCGACCAGCGCACGCGCCTGCGGCTCGCGCCCCGTCCACTCCCCGATCCGAAGCATCGCGTCCCACGCGTCGGCGAGCGTCGCGTCGCGGACGACCTCGACCCGCAGACCGAGTTCCCGCAGGCGCAGCACCGCGTCGCGGTTTCCCGGCGACGGGACGGCGATCACGAGATCGGGCGAGAGCGCGATGATCGCCTCCTCGTTGGGGGCGACCCAGGTTCCCACCCGCGGGCGCCCCGCGACCTCGGCGGGGCGGTCGCACGTGGTCGAGACCGCGACCACCCGGTCGCCCGCGCCGATCGCGA
>JAGWVP010000509.1 GCA_018970825.1 bacterium
CCGTGACCAACCTCGATGCGGCTCGTCTCGACGCGGGCCGTCGGCTCGAAGCGACCGAGCATCGACGCGACGTTGCGGAGCGTGGTATCCGCGACCTCCTGGCCGAGAAGCCTGCCGTTGGGGCCCACGCCGATCAGGACCTTGCCGCCCTCGCCATTCAGGAATGCGCAGAGCGTTCTCCCGGCGGGCCTCAGCTCGGCGGTCGAGCGCTTGAACTCGAGCTTCTCGGACTCGCCCTGGGCGATGAGCGCATCGAGGGCCGATGGAGTCACCTGCGGACTCCGAGGTCCGGGGAGTCCGAGAGAGACTCGACCTGCCGGAGATCGGGTTCGCCGGCGCCATCCATTCGTCGGGCGGCTCGCCCCATTTGAACAAGGATCCAATTCCCGCTCACCCGAAACCTGGTACGGGCCGCTTCCTTCGCGGACGAGTCGAGGAAGACGGTCTGCTCGACGGCACCGAACGATTCGAGGTCGGTCGTCCCGACTCGTCCTTCGGCCCGCGAGCCGGCGATCCGTCTGGCGACGAGCCTTCGCGTGGAGCGTTGGCACCTCCCGCGTTCCGCGGCCTCGCCGCTGCTGTTCGAGGCGGGCCCGCTCGTGATAACGGGAACCCCCGATGCCCTTCGACCCTCGCCTGTTCGAGCCCCTCCCCGAGGCGCAGCGCCGCTCGATCGACGACGACTTCGTCGCCTTCGCGCTGCGGCGCGACGGGCGCCCGGACGTCGCGCGGCGCCGGCTCGAGCGACGCGAGGAGTTCTTCGAGCGCCTCGCGGAGACGCCTCGGCCGCGCTGGGACGGCGACCCGATCGACCCGGTCGAGTTCGCCCGCTGGCACCGCGGTGAACGCCCGCTCTCGGATGCGCCGCCGCTCGTCGCATGGCTCGTGCAGGTTGCGCGCGCGAACGAGGGCGAGGGCTGGGGCGTCGAGTACCTGCTCGACCGGGGTGGCTTCGACGGGCTCGGCGGCGACGGCGGCCGGCTGCGCCCGCGCGACTTCGCCGACCTCGAGGAGACCTACCACACGCGCATCATGCGCGAGATCTGCCGGTCGTTCGGCGTCGACTTCGAGCTGCGCGAGCCGCCGCGCGTGATTCGCGAGTCGGTGAAGATGATGTCGCGGCTCCCGCGGCGCGCGTCCTACATGCTGCTGCTCGCGGGCGAGCTCATGGGGACGGTCGCATTCGCGCGCATGGCGTCGCGCGGCGAGGAGCTGCTGGAAGGCCATCCTGCCATGCAGGAGCGCGTCCGGATGCTCATGGACGAGATCCTGGTCGACGAGGTCGGCCATGTGACCTTCCTGCTCGGCTCGATGAAGCGCTGGCAGCTCTCGGCCGTGCGGCGGCTCTCGCTCGCCTACGCGGGGGCGTCGGGCGCGAGCTACGGTGCGGGGCTGCGCGGGGAGGTCGAGGCGCTGCGGCGCGGGCTCGTCGAGTACGGGCTCGACGTGATGCCGGAGCGGGTGCTCAGGCGGGCGTTCGTGCCGGAGGCGTACTGGCCGGAGACGTTGAGTCGACGGTCGGGGGAACGGCCCGCCCCGGCCTGAACGCTGCGGGCTCCGATGTCCGCCCCGCGAGCCCGTGGCCCCGGGGCGGCTCCGTGGTCTCAGTCGTTCGCCGCCCCCCGACGGATCCACTCCCGCACCTGCTCTACCTGCTTCGCATCGAGCGGTCCCGCAAACGGCATCGCCGAGCCGCAGACCGGCGGGCGGTTCGCGATCTTGTCGACGAGCAGGCTCGCGTCGGGATCCCCCGGCACGACCCGCACGAGCCCCGTCGAGGCGCAGGCCGGGCCGTCGGAGACGACGTTCACGAGGTCGCGCCACGCCTCGTCCTTCGACGCCATCGAGAGTCCGCCCGCGCCGCCGCCGTGGCAGGAGCCGGTGTTGCAGCCGGTGGGGACGAAGATCTCGTTCCAGATCGCGCTGAAGGTGGGCGCACCGGTCGTGCCGCCGCCTCCGCCGCCGCCCCCTCCGCCCTCGAGCGAGAGGACGTGGAGCGTGCGGCCCGGCGTTCCGACGAAATACGAGAGTCCCGCGCCGAAGTGCACGCGGCCCTCGGCGATCGTCGGGGCGGACGCGATCGTGCCCCCGGTCGGGAAGGAGTAGAGCTCCGTCCCGGTCGCGGTGTCGAAGGCGCGCAGCGTCGTGTCGACGCCGACGAAGCCGACACCGTTCGCGACCGTGATCGGCGCCCACACCCACGACGGCAGCTCGCGCTCCCAGGCGTACTCGCCCGTCGCCGGATCCATCGCGACCAGCGTCGCGCGCGTCGTCGGCAGGTTGCAGATGCCCGAGACGAGCTGGCCGGCTGCGTTGCGGCAGTTCGTGCCGGCGGTGATGAAATGCTTGCCGTCGAAGGCGCCGTTGTTCAGCATGCCGCCGATGAGCGCGCTGCCCGCGCTCACCGGGTGCGACCAGAGGACGTCGCCGGTCAGGCGGTCGAGCCCCCACACGACACCCGACTTCTGGGCCGCGACCAGGATCTTGCGGTCCTGTCCGTCGATCTTCGTGTCGATCAGCACCGGGTTCGTGCCGAAGTCGGTGTCGGGGCTCTGCGGGTTCAGGATCGTGAAGACGTCGCCCTCGCTGAGCTGCGTGAGCCAGGCGAGCTTCCCGGTGTCGACGTCGAGCGCGAAGAGCGCGTCCGAGGTGTCGCTCGCCTCCTCGGTGTAGTTGTTGCCAGTGGACGCGTAGGCGAGCCGGGAGACCGGGTCGACCGAGATCGACGACCAGACGGCCGCGCCGTTGAAGGGCGGCTCGACCGTGTAGAAGCGCCAGAGCTCCTCGCCCGTCTCTCGGTCGAAGGCGACCACGCTGCCCCGGAAGGTGGCGCCGTTCGCGACGCCCGCCTCCTC
>JAGWVP010000510.1 GCA_018970825.1 bacterium
GTCGCGTAGTCGGGGATCAGGCTCGGCTCCGAACCCGCGAAGCGGCGGAACTCGAGGCAGTCGAGCTCGACGTTCGGCAGAGACGTCGCGATCTCCAGGTTGTCGTAGAAGGCCGCGAGGTAGTCCGCGTTCTCGTCCTTGGGCTCGGCGACGCGGCCGACCACCTCGAGGTGGGCAAGAACCACGAAGCTCGCGTCCAGCGTCTGGGGATTCAGCGTCTGCAGCACGTAGCGACCCGAGCTCGACGTCGGGTGACTCGGGAACTCGATCGAGTAGCCCGACGCGTCGGTGTTGAGCCCGTAGGCGTCGTTGCCGAAGGAGTAACCGGTCTCGGTGTCTGCCACCGTGAAGGTGCCGACGATGCCCTCGCGCGAGAGCACCTCGCCCGTCTGGTTGAAGGGGCGGCAGTTCGCGTCGGTCTCGTAGGCCGTCACGGTGATGATGCCGCGCTTGCCCGAGAGGTTGATCGTCGGACCGGTCGCGTTGTTGTCCTCGTCGACCGTCGTCATGTTCGTCGGGTCGACGACGATCGTGTCTCGCTCGGTCAGGCACACCGAGTAGTCGGCGAGCTCGTTGCAGTCCTCGCCCCAGAACACCCAGTGAGTCGTGATCTTGGCGCCACCGCCCGGCGAGCTCGCGGCGGGGTTGCTCACGATCGCGTAGGAAGCCTTGCCCGCCGTCGCATCGAACGGCATCACGAGCTCGGTCGACGGCTGCGACAGCGACGAGTTCGCCGCGCGCGCCGCACCCCCGGTGCAGACGAGCGCCGCAGCGGCCGCCAGCGCTCCCATCGAAACCTTCATCGACTTGGTCATGATTCGTCTCTCCCCTCTCTCTCGGGACGTTGAGATCCTGCGCGGAAGCCGGATCGGGGGCAGGAGACGATCCTCCCCCCTCGGCCCAACCGGCCCGCCCATGACGGCGTGCTTAGCATCGCCCTCGAGATGTTTCGAGTGCCTTGCAGCAGTCTTTTCGGCGAGCCCGCGAACTTCCGCGGCCTCCCCGAACTGCCGGAAGGTCTGGACACCCCTGCGCATCCGGTATATCCGAAGGACATCGATCCGGGCGGTCACAGCGCCCGAGGAGCCGAGGCGACGGGGAGACGGCCCCGGCGGTTCGGCGGATCGAGTCGGCCGGGAAGCAGCGGCGGTGTCCCGGGCGGCAGGCGGGTCTGGACCCGCGATCTGGTCGCCGGGGAGATCGAGGGGCACTTGGGGCCCCGAGACCCCGGGGACGACGCCGAGAAAGGGAGGTGATCCAGTCGTGATTGGAAGTAGTCGCAAGGTGAACTGTGAGGTGGTGGCCTCCTAGGCCCGACTGCGAACGACAACGGACGTGGTCGCCTGGGAGCAACCAGGCACCACCGGCCCCGAGGGTTCCTCGCTTGCACCGGCGAGGCCGAGCAGACGTCGAAGAGACCGCTCGGAAGTGGCCCTCGGGGTTTTTTTCGTCCGGGATCCGGGGCGAAGCCGGAGTCAGGGCACGTCGAGCCGTCGGTTCAGGAACGCGAGTTCCGGCCAGGGGCTGCCGAGCGCGAGGGCCGAGAGTCCCCCGGGGTCGATCCGAAGGTGCCGCATGGCGGACGCATCGAGGCCGATGCAGCCTGCGACGAGCATCCGGAGCGGATCGCCGTGCGACACCACCAGGGCCGGCTTTCCGCCCGCCCCTTCGAGCACGATCTCGACGGCCCGCGCCATGCGCTGGCCCACCTCGGCGAGGTTCTCGCCGCCGCCGGGCGCCCGGGCATGGAGCGGATCGAGCATGTGCTCCCGGAACGACGGCTCCGGGACGAGGTCGGCGAAGAGTCGGCCCTCCCAGTCCGCGTAGTCGACCTCGCTCAACTCGGGGAGTTCCCGGAACGGGACCGCCCCGAGTGCCTCGGCGACCCGGTCGGCAGTCTCTCGGGCCCGCAGCACGGGGCTCGTCCAGATCGAGCCGATCCCCAGGTCCGCAAGTCGCGGCGCGATCGCACGGATCTGTCGGTCGCCCTCGGCCGAGAGCGGGATCGGACGACGGCCCATCACCCGGCGCTCGTCGTTCCACTCGGTCGGGCCGTGGCGCAGCAGGTAGACGGTCGCCCGGCCGAAGGGATCCGCCATGCGATCAGGCGGCCGCGTGCCCGCCGCGAAGGCCGCAGAACTCCTCGTAGTCGATCAACTCGCGAATGGTCGGCGAGTCGCCGCAGACCGGGCACTCCGGGTCGCGGCGGAGCTTCAGCTGCTTGATCTCCATCGCGAGCGTGTCGAAGTGCAGGAGCCTGCCCACGAGCGGACGACCGACGCCCAGGATGAGTTTCACGGTCTCGACGGCCTGGACGCACCCGACCAGTCCGGGGAGGACGCCCAGCACCCCCGCCTCCTGGCACGAGGGCGCCGCCCCGGGCGGCGGCGGCTCCGGGAAGAGGCACCGGTAGCAGGGGCCGTGCCCGGGCCAGAACACCGTCGCCTGGCCCTCGAACTGGAAGATGCTGCCGTGGACGTTCGGCTTGCCGAGGAACACGCAGGCGTCGTTCACGAGGTACCGGGTGGGAAAGTTGTCGCAGCCGTCGACGACGACGTCCCAATCGGCGAACAGGCGCATGACGTTCTCCGACGTGACACGCTCGCGGAAGCCGATCACCTTCACGTCGGGATTGAGTCCCTGGAGGGTCTTCTGCGCCGACTCGACCTTCGGCATGCCCACCCGGTCGTCGGCGTGGAGAATCTGCCGCTGCAAATTCGAGCGGTCGACCACGTCGTCGTCGACGATGCCGATCGTTCCGACTCCGGCCGCTGCGAGGTAGTACGCGGTCGGGGAGCCGAGCCCCCCGGCGCCGATCAGCAGGACCTTCGCGTCGAGAAGTTTCGCCTG
>JAGWVP010000511.1 GCA_018970825.1 bacterium
TTGCACTACAGTCGCGTCATGGAGCGGTCAAGGTGAGCGGCATCCTGCAGTGGCTCGGCTGGTCGAGCGGGCTCATGCTCGTGACGCCCGGTCTCGTCGAGGAGCCTTTCGTGCTCGCGGCGACGGCCGTCGCCATGCTCGTCACCTACGCGATCACGCTCCACTTCCTCGCGGCCATGGCGGGTCGCGACGGGCGTCGTTGGGGCCTCGCGGGACTCGCGTTCGGCGTGGCCGCCCTGGCCGTCCTGCTCGTCGTCATGGAGAACTCGAACCCGGAGTGACCCCGCCCGCCCCGGGAGCGGCCCGCCCCTCGGCCACGACGAAGGCCGCGGCGATCCCGCCCGCGTGGGAGAGCGAGAGGTGGAGCCGCTCGACGCCGAGGGAGCGTGCCGTCTCGAGCGCGCGGCCCGAGAGCGAGAGCCGCGGCGCGGAACCGCTCTCGCGAACGACCTCGATGTCGAGCCAACCGGCGCGCGGCCCCCACCCCACGCCGAGGGCCTTCATGACCGCCTCCTTCGCCGCGAAGCGCGCGGCATAGCTCTCGGCCCGACCGCGGCCGCGCCCCTCGCACCAGCGTCGCTCGGCGTCGGTGAACACTCGCTCCCGGAAGCGCACGCCGTGAGGGCCGTCGATCGCGCGCCCCAAGCGCTCGATCTCGGCGAGGTCGACCCCGGTCGCGAGCACCATCGCCGCGCCCCCCGCGCCTCAGCACGCCCCGCAGGTCGTGCAGGTCGCGACGTCGCAGGGCGGCGTCTCTCGCTCGAGCAGCGCCTTGCGCCACTCGGAGAGCAGGTAGCGCTTGCTCACGGAGTGGTCGATGAAGTCCCACGGCAGCGGCTCGTCGGCCTCCCAGCGCCGGTGGACGAACCGGTCGGGGTCGGGGATGCCGCCCTCCCCTCTCGCCCGCCGCGCCTTCTGCACGACCGACCAGAAGCGGCCCCCTTCGCGCCGCGCCTCCACCACGAGCTGCGCGACCGAGCGGTCGCCGCGCGAGAGCAGCGTCTGCCAGTACGCGTCGCGCGGCGACTCGAGGTCGACCGTCGCGCCGGGGATGCGCGACGCGGCCGCCTGCAGCAGGCGAGCGCGGTCGCGCAGCACGCGCAGGTCCTCCATCGGCTCCCACTGCAGCGGCGTCCACGGCTTCGGCACGAACGGATTGATCGAGAGCGTGATCCGGCCCACCCCGCCGGGCAGCCGCGACCGGATCGACGCGGCGAGGTCGGCGATCGCGAGCACGTCCGCGTCGGTCTCGGTCGGCAGCCCGATCATCGAGTAGAGCTTGAGCGCACGCACGCCACTGCCCGCGAGCATCTCGGCCGCACGCAGGATCTCCTCCTCGGTCAGGTTCTTGTTGATGACCCGGCGCATGCGCTCGCTGCCCGCCTCGGGCGCGATCGTGACCGAGCGGGTCTCTCCGCTGCCGAGCGCGGCCGCGAGCTCCGGCGAGACCAGGTCGGCCTTGAGCGACGAGGGCGAGGCACGGCCACCGCGGCGCGCGATCTCTCCGCAGAGCGCGGCGATCCCGGGCTGGCTCGCCATCTCCGCCCCGACGAGCCCCACGGTCCGGCGGCGCGGCAGCGCCTCCTCGATCACGGTGCGTCGCAGCGACTCCTCGCTGCGGTGGCGGACGGGACGGTACATGTAGCCGGCCGCGCAGAAGCGGCAGCCCCACTCGCAGCCGCGGCTCGCCTCGACGACGAACATGTCCCCGAACACGGCCTCGGGCGTGAGGATGCGGGTCTGCGTCGGGGCACCGTCGAGCCTCTCGACGTAGCGTCGCCGCACCGGCGGCGTCGCCGGGTCGTCCGGGCGACGCAGCGACGGCAGGTAGGCGCCCACCACTTCGGCCGAGGCCTCGATCATCCCGAGACGCCCGGCCGAGCGTCCGCCCGCGGCCCGCACCGCCGCGAGCCACTCGACCAGCATCTCCTCCGCCTCGCCGATCAGGAACAGGTCGACGAAGGGCGCGATCGGCTCGGGGTTGAGGAAGGTCGCCGGGCCCCCGGCCATGACCAGCGGGGCACGCGCATCGCGCGCGGCCCGCCACGGGTCGAGACCCGCACCCGCGAGCAGGTCGACCAGGTGGACGTAGTCGGTCTCGAAGGAGATCGAGAAGGCGAGCACGTCGAACGACGAGAGCGCACGACCCGACTCGAGCGAGCGCGGCCGGCCGTGCAGGCCCGCGTCCGGGAGGAAGGCCCGTTCGACCGACACCCCGTTCGCGGCGAGGATCGAGTAGACGGCCTGGAAGCCCAGGTTCGCCATCCCGACCGGGTAGGAGTTCGGGTAGACGAGGCAGACGTCGAGGTCGCCCCCGCGCGACGGCCGCGGCACGAGGTGTTCCTCGCGGGCGAGGCGTTCGCGATCCGACGGGGCTGCCGGCACCCTCGGACGGTAGCCTCGCCCCGTCCGGGCGACAAGGCGCGGGTTTCCCGGGCGGGAGGGTCGAGACGGGGCCGTCCGGCCGCTCAGAGGCTCGCGAAGAACCGGAAGTCGGAGAAGGCGACGCCCGGGTTCCATTCCCACCGGCCGCTCGCGAGGCCCGTGAACGAGGCGACGACCGGCAGGACGAGGAGCGCGTGACGCAGGGAGACCGCGTCGAACTCGAGCGGGAAGCGGGGGCCGCGCCGCAGCTCGATCCGCACGATGACCGGGTCGTGCAGTCCCCCCGCGGCCCGGGCCGAGACGACCTCGAAGTCGTCGCAGCCTTCGAACGCGGCCTCGAAGTGCGAAGCGGCACGCCACGCGGAGGGCAGTCCGAGTTCGTGGCGGCAGTGGTCGCGCACCGCGCGACGAAGCGACTCCGCGTCGCGCCGTACCGACTGGCC
>JAGWVP010000512.1 GCA_018970825.1 bacterium
GCGGGTCCTGGAGCGAGATCAGGGCAGAGAACGCCGGGCGCGTCGCCGGGCGCGGGAACTCGTCGGTCGTGACGGCCGTCACCTCGGAGGCGAGGCCCATGCGGTGGAAGAGCCTGCGGGTGAGTCCGCACCAGCTCGTCTGCCCGAACCCGGCGAGGTGCCAGGTGCCGAACGCACCCGTCGCCACCAGGCGCGCGATCGCGTGCGCGAGGTGCGGCGCGAAGGTCGGCGAGCCGACCTGGTCGTCCACCACGCGCACCGGCCCGCGCCGCCCGAGCGAGATCATGGTCGAGGGGAAGTTCGGTCGTCCGGCCGCGTAGAGCCAGGCCGTGCGGACGACGAAGTGGCGCGGGTTCAGCTCGCGCACGGCGTTCTCGCCCGCGAGCTTGCTCCGCCCGTAGACCGAGAGCGGGCAGGGGGCGTCGTACTCGTGATAGGGCCGCCCGGCCCGGCCGTCGAACACGTAGTCGGTCGACACGTGGAGCAACGGGATCGCCGCCTCGGCGGTCGCGACCGCGAGGTTGCGCGGGCCGAGGGCGTTGCCGCGGAAGGCCCCCTCGCGGTCGGTCTCGGCGTCGTCCACCCGGTTCCACGCGGCGGCGTTCACGACCAGCTGCGGGCGGGCGGAGCGGATCGCGCCGCGCACGCTCGCGAGGTCGGCGACGTCGAGCCGATCGCGGCCGATCGCCTCGACCCGGTGGCCCGAGAGTGCCTCCGGAAGCAGCGATCCGAGCTGGCCCGCCGCGCCCGTGACGAGGATCTTCATCGACCGGGGCCGCTCCAGGTCGGGAGGCGGTCCATCCACGCCGACAGCGGCAGGGCCGATCGGTCCTTGTCCGAGAGGATCGGGTCCTCGACGGGCCAGCGGATCCCGATCTCCGGGTCGTTCCAGAGCAGCCGGAGCTCGTCGGCCGGGTCGTAGAGGTCGCTGCACTTGTACTCGACCTCGGCCGTGTCGCTGGTGACGCAGAGCCCGTGGGCGAATCCGACCGGGACGTAGATCTGGCGGAAATTGTCCGCCGAGATCTCGACCGCGATCCAGCGCCTGAACGTGGGCGAGCCGCGGCGCACGTCGACCACGACGTCGACGATCGATCCCTGGATCACGCGGACGAGCTTCGCCTGCGGGCGGGAGAGCTGGGCGTGCAGCCCGCGCAGCGTGCCGCGCACCGAGCGCGAGTGGTTGTCCTGGACGAAGGTCGCGTCGACCCCGCCCTCGGCCCATCGGTCGGCGCGATAGGTCTCGAGAAAGAAGCCCCGGGGATCGCGGTAGACGTCCGGCTCGACGACGATCACCCCGGAGAGTTCGGTCGCGACGAACTTCACCGGGCCGGGTCCTCCTGCTCGAGCAGGCTTCGCAGGTACTCCCCGTAGGGGCTCTTGCCCATCGAGCGCCCGAGACGCTCGAGCGCGGCCGCGTCGATCCAGCCCTTGCGGAAGGCGATCTCCTCGATGCAGGCGACCTTGAGCCCCTGGCGTTCCTCGATCGCCTGGATGAAGTTCGACGCCTGCAGCAGGGCCTCGTGGGTGCCGGTGTCGAGCCAGGCGGTCCCGCGACCGAGCCGCTGCACGTGGAGTTCGCCCGCGCGCAGGTAGTCGAGGTTGACGTCGGTGATCTCGAGCTCGCCGCGGGCCGAGGGGGCGAGCCCCGCCGCGACGTCGAGCACCCGGTTGTCGTAGAAGTAGAGACCGGTCACGGCGAACGAGGAGCGCGGCTTCGAGGGCTTCTCCTCGAGCCCGACCGCGCGCCCCCCTGCATCGAACTCGACCACGCCGTAGCGCTCGGGGTCGCTCACCCGGTAGCCGAAGACCGTGGCGCCCCGCTCGCGGGCCGCGGCGGCACGGAGCTCGTCGGCGAAGCCGTGTCCGTAGAAGACGTTGTCGCCGAGCGCGAGGACCACCCGGTCGCGGCCGACGAACTCCCGGCCGATCAGGAACGCCTGCGCGATGCCGCCCGGTTCCGGCTGGGCCGCCCAGGAGATGCGCAGCCCGAACTCGCTGCCGTCGCCGAGCAGCCGGCGGAAGGCTTCCTGCTCGTGCGGCGTCGTGATGACGAGCACGTCCCGAACGCCGGCGAGCATGATCGTCGACAGCGGGTAGTAGATCATCGGCTTGTCGTGGATCGGCAGGAGTTGCTTGCTGGTCGCACGGGTCACCGGGTGGAGCCGCGTCCCGGCACCGCCCGCGAGCAGGATGCCCTTGATCACGAGGCCCCTCCGCCGCTGCGCAGGCCGAGACGCTCGCGTCCGTACTCGCCCCCGGCCTGGACCTCGCGGCACCATTCGCGGTGGTCGAGGTACCAGCGCACCGTGCGACGCATCCCGGAGGTGAAGTCGTGGGCCGGGTGGAAGTCGAGTTCGCGACGGATCTTCGAGTCGTCGATCGCGTAGCGTCGGTCGTGCCCCGGGCGATCGGCCACGAAGGTCTTGAGCCCGAGGTAGGAGTCGAGGCCGCGCCTGCGCATCGCCTCGTTCGAAGCGGCCGGCACGGCTTCCTCGACGAGCGCGCACAGGGTGTCGACGATCTCGAGGTTCGTGCGCTCGCTGCGGCCGCCGATGTTGTACTTCTCGCCCGGGCGCCCCCGCTCGAGCACGGCGAGGATGCCCGCGCAGTGGTCCTCGACGTAGAGCCAGTCGCGGACGTTGCCGCCGTCGCCGTAGATCGGCAGGTCGCGCGCGTCGAGGGCGTTCATGAGCATGAGCGGGATCAGCTTCTCGGGAAACTGGTGGGGGCCGTAGTTGTTCGAGCAGTTCGTCACGAGCGTCGGCAGACCGTAGGTGTGGTGCCAGGCGCGCACCAGGTGGTCG
>JAGWVP010000513.1 GCA_018970825.1 bacterium
GTTCCGCCGCCCCGAACTCGCGCACCTCGTACGTCGTGCCGCGCGAGGACTCTCCGGGGCCGTGGGCTGCGCGATCGCGCTCGCCATCGCCGCGGCCCATCCCGCGCACGCCGCCGAACCCGTCGCGGCCCCGGCGGCCGTCGCCGATCCGGCCGCGGCCCCGGGAACCGCGACGGCGATGGAAGTCCCCGACGTCGAACTGCGCCCGCCCGGCACGACGAGCGACGGCACGGCGTCCCGTCACGGCATCCAGCACTGGGGAGTCAAGATCGGTTACGGCTGGTCCAAGCAGCGACAGACCGGCGTGATCCCCTTCTACGCCCAGGTCGGCTGGTCGTTCCCCGATTGGCTCGACAAGCCGCTGCTCCGGTGGAACCTCGACCTGCAGTACGTGCTCGAGGGCTGGGCCGGCGGCACGCACAGCCCGTACACCTCGGCCTTCGAGATCGGCGTGAACCCGATCAGCCTGCGACTCGCCTACGACCAGGGCCAGCAGTTCGTGCCGTACCTCCAGGGCGGACTCGGCGTCATGTACACCTCGCTCCAGGGCGTCCGCACCGGCGGCCCCTTCGAGTTCGACGAACTCTTCGGCGTGGGCATCGAGGCCTTCGTGACCAAGCGCTTCGCGATCACGGTCGAGTACCGCTACCGCCACATGTCGAACGCCGGGATCTACGAGGACAATCGCGGCCTCGACACGCAGTTCGTGCTCTTCGGCATCACCGAGCACCCGCAGCGCTGAGCACGGCCGACACGACCGGACGGCAGACCCCGGGCACCGGGAAGCCCGTCGAAGCCTTCGCCCCCGGCCGCATCATCGCGTGGGGCAGCAGCGACGCGCAGGCCATGATCTGCGGCGCGAGGCCGCGGTCGGCGCCACGCCAGCGCTGGACGTCCCAGAATTCGTGCGCACGCGCGACGCGCTCGCCCTGGAGCCCGTGGGACTGGAGCCCCAGGGTGATCGCGTAGTTCCCGAGCGCCCGTCGCGAACTGCGCGCCTGCGGACTCCGCGCGAAGAACCCCTCGCTCTCGTTCCAGGTGCGCTCGAGCACCTCCATCGAACGCTCGAGGAGGAGACGCGACCAGTATTCGTCCGGGAAGAAGTGCGACAGCCACAACGCGGCGCCCGCGGTCACGTCGCGGTCGATGCGCAAGCGGGCGCAGGCCGCCTGGACGAGCCGGTCCATCTCCTCGATTTCCTCGGCGAGCCCGACCGGGTCGACGAGCCTCCAGACCACCGCGCCGCGGAACGCGTCGAGGCGGCCGAACCCGCCGTCGGTCCGGGCGTGGTCGAGGTCCTCGCCACGGCGGGCGTGGACGCCGAGCCCGGGCGCGACGAAGGCGCGATGCACCTCGCGCACGACCTCGAGCGCTCGCTTCGACCAGGCCGGACGCTCCTCGCCCAGCGTGCGGAGCGCAAGGATCCACAGCGCGAGTTCCCGGAAGCTCTGGACGTCGCGCAGCGGCCCCTCGCCCGCCCGGTAGCCGCGGCGCCGCCGCAGGACCCGGTCGACCTCCCGCACCAGCACCTCCGCGCGGTCGAGCCACGCCGGGTCGCCCTCGGTGCGCGCGAGGCCGACCAGGACGAGAACCCCGATCGCGTCGATGCCGAGGTGACGCGGGCCGTTGGGCCAGAGCCCCTGTTCCTCGAGGCGTGCGAGCCGCGAACGCGCGGAAGCCGGGGAATCGGGCCCGCAGGCCCCGGTCGGAAGTCCGAACATCGCGACCATCCTCATCTCCTCCCTCAGGCCGCCATCGGGTGGCCGCGGTCGAACGCGCGCGCCTCGACGGGACGCACCGGGTGCACCGCACGCGTCTCCTCGAACCAGATCCACTCGTCGAACTGCAGCGGCAGCGACGCCCGGAAGTAGTGGCTCTGGAGCTCCGACTCCGGCCGGTAGACGACGCCGATCGCCCGCTCGAGCCGCGGCGGCGCGAGTTCCTCGCGAACCTCCCGGCGGCGCGGATCGCGCAGCGCGAGCAGGAACGCCGGGACCCGGGAGTCGCGGCACAGGCGCTCGTAGCTCTCCGGGTGCGACTCGCGCACGCGCATCGCGTGGACCGGGCCGTCCCAGTCGTGCGCCGCGGCGACCGTGCCGCGATCGGTACCGAAGCCGACCAGGTAGCAGTCGTCGCCGAAGGCCTGGCGGCAGAGCTGGCCGACGTTCAACTGGCCGCGCACGCCCATCTCGGTCGCGCGGGCGTCGCCCAGGTGGGAGTTGTGCTCCCAGACGACCACCCTCGATGCCGGCCCCCGGGCGTCGAGCAAGGCGACCATCGTTTCGAACATGTGGTGGTCGCGGAGGTTCCAGGAGGCGTCGCCGCCGTAGTACATCGTCCGGTAGTAGCGCTCGGCGTTGGCGACGAGCGTCGCGTTGCGGGACGCGTCGAAGAAGCGGTCGCCGTCGTGCTCCGCGTAGGCGAGCCGGTTCGCGAGGATGTCGCGCAGCATCGCGACCGCCTCCCTCTCGCAGACGCGGTAGCGCCCCGTGAGGGCCGCGCTGCCGTAGGCCTGCGGATCGTTCTCCCAGGGGGTGAGGCAGGCGTAGCGACGCCGGGCGACCGCCGCGGCGGCCGGATCGACCGCGTCGAGGAACTCCAACACGGCCCGGATCGAGGCGAACATGCCGTAGAGGTCGAGCCCGTGGAAGCCGACCTCGGGTCGCTCGCCGCGGCCCCGCAGGTTGTACTCGCGGAGCCAGGAGACGAACTCCAGCACCTCGTGGTTGCGCCACGTCCAGGTCGGAAAGCGTGCGAACGCCGGGTGCTCCGGGCCGACCCGCGGGAGATCCCCGAGA
>JAGWVP010000514.1 GCA_018970825.1 bacterium
GCGTCGCCGATCTCGGCGGCGAGCGACGGCGACGAGGCGAGCAGGTCGGCGATCGCCCGTTCCTCGAAGACCAGGGCCTTCAGGTCGCCGTCGGCGACGATCGTGAGGTCGGTCGTCGCGGCCCCGGCGGCGAGCTGCGAGCCGAACGACTCGCCCGGACCGATCCTGCCGATCTCCGCGAGGCCGCCGCGAGAGTCCCGGGCGAGCAGGCGCGCGCCGCCGCGCAGGACGAGCGCGAAGCCCTCGAAGCGCCGCTCCGGGGACTGCACGGTCTCCCCGTGGGCCCAGTCGACGACCGCGGGGCGGGGCGCGCCCTCCTTCTCCACCGCGGGACGGAAGCGGGCGTGCTCGCGGAGGAGCTCCCCCGGCGTGGGCGGGGTCGGCCCCGGCGACTCCTCGGGGCCGTACTCCATCTGGATCGGGTAGGGGATCGTGAGGCCCTCGCGGCGCGACACGTACCAGAGGCGCGTCATCAACTCGTCGCGCACGTCGAAGAGTTCGGCCTGGGAGGCGACCGAGAAGACGAGCTTGTAGGTCACCGAGAAATCGCCGTAGTTCGCGGTCCGCACGCGCGGCGGCGGGTCGGCGAGCACGCCGGGGACGGAGGCGAGCAGGGCGAGCATGACCTCCTTCACCCGGTTCGGCGGGTCGTCGTAGCCGAAGCCCATCTCGACGACCTCGGTGCGCACCCCGGTCGGCCGCGAGAGGTTCGCGAACGAGGCCTTGTAGAGCTCGACGTTCGGGACGATCTGGAGCTCGCGCGTCGGCGTCTCGATGTGGACCGAGCGCCAGTTGATCTCGATGACCCGGCCGCGGACCTCCTCGACCTGTACCCAGTCGCCGACCGACACCGGCTGCTCGAGCAGCAGCATGAGACCCGACACGATGTTGCCGAGCGGCTCCTGGAGCGCGAGGCCGATCACGATCGATCCGAGGCCGAGCGCGGTGAGGGCGGCCGAGATCTCCTGGCCCCAGACCTCGGAGTAGATCACCGTCGCGCCGATGCCGACGAGGACGGCGCGCGCGAGGTCCCGGAACAGCTTCGGCAGGCGCCGGCTCGCGGTCGCGGGCGCCGTTCCGCGCGCGCGCAGGCCGAACACGAGCGCGTCGACCGCTCCGAGCAGCGCGTACAGCAGGACGACCCAGAAGGCCGACTCGACGAGCCGCGCCGTGGTCGAGTCCTGCGGCCACTCGATCACGCCCCGGACGAAGAGGAGGACTGCGGCCGCGGGTGCGACGAGGTTGCGCAGCGTGACGACGGTGTCGGCGAGGGGGGAGCCGCGCCGCCGCAGGCGTCCGGCCGCCTCGTTCAGGACGAGGACGACCAGCGGAAACCCCAGCGCGAGCGCGAGGGCCGGCCACAGGTTCGAGAGCGGTTGCGGAAGGGCGTCGTCCATGGCGGCGCGGGCCTCAGCCCGTCACCTCCCAGGCCTCGGCCCGGGGCTTTCCGTCGCCCTCGAGGACGATCGGGCCGCGGAACGCGAACTGCTCTCCCATGCGGTCGCGCACCGCGCCGCTCACGCGGATCGCGGATCCCCCGCCGCCCGCGATCCGTCGCGCGAGCGTCACCGTGTCGCCCCACAGGTCGTAGAGGAACTTGCGCCGACCGACGACGCCGCCGACCACCGGTCCGGAGTTGACCCCGACGACGAGCCCCAGGTCGGCGCGGTGCTCGCGGTCGGAGGCGGCGACGATCCGGACCATCTCCTCGGCGAACTGGATCACGCGCCGCGCGTGGTCCGGGCGCGTCACCGAGAGGCCGCAGACCGCGAGGTACGACGCCCCGATCGTCTTCACCTTCTCGATGCCGAACCGCTCGGCGGCCTCGTCGAAGGCCTCGATCAGGTCGCCGAGAACCGCGAGGGCGCCGCTCTCGCCGGCCCTGCGGTTGAGCTCCTCGAGCCCGGTGACCTCGGCGAAGAGGACCGTCACGTCCGCGAACTGGCGGCTCGCCTTGGCGTCGCCCTCCTGGCGCTGGACGACGGCCGACGCCGGCAGGATGCTGTGGAGGAGTTCCTGGTTCTCCCGCACCTGCTCCTCGAGGCGCTCCTTCTGGCCGCGGATGCTCTCGGCCATCTCGTTGAAGGTCCGGCCGAGTTCTCCGAACTCGTCCTGCGAGTCGAGGTCGACCCGTACGTCGGTCTCGCCCGCGCCGAGCCGGCGCGCGCCCTCCGCCAGCCGGCGGAGCGGCTTCGTGAGCGCGTTCGCGGCGAGCAGGGCGAGCGTCGTCGCGAGGAGCGCGAGCCCGCTGCCGACCGCGAGCACCCGCCGTGCGAGCGCGTGCACCGGCGCCTCGGCCTCGTCGAGGTCCATCTCGGAGACGACGCCCCAGCGGAGGGAGTCGAGCTCGATCGGTCCGTAGGCGGAGAGCACGGGCTTTCCCCGGTAGTCGACGGTCTCCATGATGCCCGATTCGCCGTGGAGCGCGGCACGCGCCGCGGCGGAGTCCACCGGCATGACGCACAGGACGTTTCCCTGGCGCTCGATCTGGTCGACCACGCTCGTCGGCACGCTGCTGTGGCGCAGCGCCGCGACGAAACCCTTCGGATCCTCGACCATGAAGCGCGAGCGGCTGCGCATCGTCCCGTCGGGCCCGACGAGATAGGTCTCGCCGGTCTCGCCCATGCCCTCTTCCTTCCAGGCGAAGTCGCCCGTCAGCACCCGGTTGAAGGCGTCGATCGGGAACTGCAGCACGAGGATTCCGATCATCTGGGCGCCGTCGAAGACCGGGCTCAGCGCGAAGCCCATCGGGCGGCCGAGGCTCGGGCGGTAGGACTCGAAGTCCGCGATCTTGA
>JAGWVP010000515.1 GCA_018970825.1 bacterium
GAAGTCGTCGACGAACATCGTCCCGGTCGACGCGAGCCCGACCCCGCCGAGCAGCCCGAGTTGGATCCCGTCGATGCGCACGAGGTCGTTCCGGAGGTTGCCGACGCCCGCGATCTGCCCGTCGACCGCCAGGACGAGGAAGCCGTCGCTCGCCCCCGGCCCGCTCGCGGCCTTCCAGTCGATCACGACCTGCACCCACTCCCGCGGGATCGGCAGCGACGCGGTCCGCGACGCGCTCTCTCCCGAGTCGTCGCGCGCGATGCCGAACGCCTGCCAGATGCCGTCCTGGTAGAGGAGTCTCACCTCGAAGGGCCGGGCCGAGGGATCCGCCGCGGTTCGCCCGGCGACGAGCCGCAGCGTCCTCGGGTCGCTCGGCACGGTCAAGTCGTTCAGGTTCAGGAAGAACCGCGCGCGGTAGCGGGTCTCGGCGGTGGGCGACGTGTCCTTCACCCAGAGCTTCGCCTTGCTCGCGGGCGGCGGCAGTGCGGCCACGTCGAACCGGAGGCCGAACGACCCGCTTCGCGCGGCCGCGGCGGCGACGCCGAGCTTGCCGCCCTTGGTCGCGGCCGCTGACCAGCGCGCGAGGTCGCCCGTCTCGAAGTCGTCCTCGAAGAACAGGTCGGGGCCCAGGTCGAGGAGCGTGAGCGAGTAGGGACCGGTCGTGATCGGGGGGTAGACGTACGGATCGCTCGACGCCTCGATCGCGTAGGTCCCCGTGACGGGCAGCTCCGCCACGATCGTCCGCGTGGTGGCGTCGCCGATCTCGGATTCCCCGGCGACCCGCTTCCCGTCGGGACCGAGGAGGACGAGGACGGGCCGAAAACGCTGCGTCGAGGTGCGCACGAGTACCCGCTGCCCGGCGGTTCCTTCGAAGGTGTGGGTGAAGGCGTGCGAGGAGTCCCCGTTCACGGCGGAGGGACAGTCGTCGGACGAGAGAACCCGTTCGATCGTCTGGCCGAAGGCGATCGGTTCCGAGCCGCACTCCTTCAGCTCGAGCGAGTAGGCACCGAGATAGGACGAGTACTCGCTCGTGCTCTCGATCACGTAGTCGCCCGAGACCGGCAGCGTGAGCATCACCGAGCGGCGCGCTCCCGCGAGCCGCGCGCCGTCGGGTCCCGTCACGTGGAGGAACGAGTAGTCGTAGCCGTAGCTGAAGGGCCCCGCCTGGCGGACGAACACCCTGCGACCCGCGACGCCGGAGAAGACGTGGCGTTCCGCGCGCGTCATGCGCCACCGGGGACCGAAGGCCGACAGGCAGTCGTCGGGGGAGAGCTCGCCCGTCGCCGTCCCGCCGAATTCGATCGTCGACGTCGAGCACGAGAGTTCCCCGAGCTCGAGCCGGTAGGCCCCGCCCGCGCCGGCCTTGGCGGCGTTCACGACGATCCGGTGAGTCCCGGAGACCTCGATCCGCCGGTCGAAGGCGACCTCGCGACTCCGGTCGGTGCGGACCGAGACGAGTTCGGCCCCGCTCGGGTCGAGCAGTCGAACCGCGCCGGCAAACGCGGTCGAGACGAAGCGAACCCGGACCTGGCCGTCTTCGTTCGCGTCGAACTCGTAGTAATCGGCGAGGACGCTGCTCACGCCCGGGCAGGCGGGCGGCGCGAGGACGGCGTCGATCGCCTGCCCGACGGCGATCGGTTCGTAGGAGCAGGCCTCGGAGACGTCGAGGCCGATCTCGTAATCCCCCAACGCGGCCGCGGTATAGGACGTCGCCCAGACGTGGAACGTCCCCGAGGACTCGAGCTGGAACTCGATGCGGGAGTTCGTCCCGTTTCCGAGGTCGTCGTCGTTCTCGCGCAGCAGGTCGCCGCCGGGCCCGAAGAGGTAGAGGTAGGTGTCGAAGGCCGTCGAGTTCATCTCGATCGAGACCACCTGGCCGGCCGTTCCCGTGAACTCGAAGACGTCGGCGCGCAGGCCGGACGGCCCGAAGATCGGCGCGGGACTCGGCGCCGGACAGTCGTCGACCGAGAGTGCGCCGGGAAGCAGGTCGCCGAAGGCGATCGACACGACCGGGCAGGTTCGCGACAGGCTCGTCGAGAGCACGTAGGCTCCGGAGGGGTACCAGCCTCCGACCTTGACGACGTAGGTGCCGGCGACCGGCAACACGGCCGTGAAGCCCGTCGCGGACGAGCGCAGGATCCGTCCGCCCGGAAGCAGGAGAAAGACCTCGAGGTCGACGGCGGTCGACAGGGCGAACGAGATCTCCTGTCCCGCCTGGCCCTCGAAGGAGAACACGTCGTAGACTCGCGGCTCGTCGTCGGACTCCTCGTCGCAGTCGCCGGCATCGACCGATCCCTCGATCGAGGACCCGATCGCGAGGGCCACGGGATCGCAGGCCCCCGCGGCCGAGACGTCGGCCGGAGAGAGCAGTCCGAGGCACGCGAGCAGGAGTCCCGCCGCGACCGGGCCGACGCGGCGAATCGTGTCGAGGCGCGGCTGGAATCTCGTGTTCGTCATCGTTTCCTCGACCCCCGGCTTTCGTCGTCGGCGCCCGGACACCGTGGCCGGGATGCGTCCGACAAGAGTTGGGAGACTCTCCGTCCCAGTCGCGACCCGTTGTCAAGGTGCGAGCGCACGACTCCTGCGCGCGACCAAGAGACGTTCGCCGGCAGCGATCCCGTCGCGCCGTGACAAGCCGCCCCCCGCGTGCGAACCGGGAAGGTGTCGTCCGAGTTCGACCAGGCCGCCGGCCCGGAGCCCGGCGACGTCTCCCGGGCGATCTGGGGGCCGGAGCGCCGAGCCCTCACGATCGGGCTCGCGCTGAACGTCGTCGCGGGCGCGTTCG
>JAGWVP010000516.1 GCA_018970825.1 bacterium
CACGGCCTGCCGCCCGGGGCCCCGGGCGGTCGCCCCTGCGCCTTCCGCCGTGCTAGCCCGGGCCCGGAGCGACCTGCGGAGGATCATCGGTCATGGGTGAAGTGCGGGAACTGGCGGAGAAGGCGTGGCGAGGCGAACTCGCCGAGACGCAGGTGCACCCGGGCATGGCGCTGGTCGCGCTCGAGGAGATCGCCCCCGGGCTCGCGTTCATGTCCGGCTTCGGCAACGTGGCCGTGCTCTCGACCGAGGAAGGGCTCGTGTTCGTCGACACGAGCAGCGCGTTCCACGCCTCGCGGCTCTTTTCACAGGTCCGGCGGTGGAGCCCCGCCCGCGTCCACACGGCCGTCTACACCCACGGCCACGTCGACCACGTCTTCGGGCTCGTCCCGTTCGAGGAGGAGGCCCGCTCGAAAGGCTGGCCGAAGACGTGCGTGGTCGCGCACCGCGCCTGCCCGGAGCGCTTCGATCGCTACCGGCTCACGAACGGCTACAACGGCGTCATCAACCAGCGGCAATTCGGCTTCGCGCAGCCGTACTTCCCGAGCGACTTCCGCTACCCGGACCGGGTGCTCGACGACGCGGGCGCGACGATCTCGATCGGCGGGGTGGCCGTCGAACTGCATCACGACCGGGGCGAGACGGACGACCACCTCTGGGCGTGGATCCCGTCGCAGCGCGCGATCTACACCGGCGACCTCTTCATCTGGGCGGCGCCCAACTGCGGCAACCCGCAGAAGGTGCAGCGCTACCCGCGCGAGTGGTCGCGCGCACTCGGCAAGATGCGCGACCTCGGGGCCGCGGTCCTGATGCCGGGGCACGGCCCGCCGATCCTCGGCGAGGAGCGCGTCCGCGAGGCGCTCTCCGAGACGATCGAGTTGCTCGACACGATCGTCGAGCAGACGCTCCGGCTGATGAACGAGGGGGCGACGCTCGACGACGTGCTGGCCGGCGTCGTCGTGCCCGAACGCCTGCTCGCCCGTCCCTGGCTGCGGCCGAGCTACGACGACCCGAGCTTCGTCGTGCGCAACCTCTGGCGCCTCTACGGCGGCTGGTACGACGGGAACCCGGCCCACCTGAAGCCGCCTCGGGAACGCGAGCTCGGTGCCGAGATCGCGGCGATGGCCGGCGGCGCCCGGGCTCTCGCGGAGCGCGCGGAGAAGCTCGGCGCCGACGGTCGCCTCGCGCTCGCCTGCCAGCTCGTCGAGCACTCGTTCGCGGCCGACCCGGCCGACCCCCGCGTGCGTGCCGTGCGCGCGGCGCTCTACCGTGCGCGCGCGGCCGCCGAGACGAGCCTCATGGCGAAGGGGATCTACGGCGCGGCGGTCCGGGAGTCGGAGCCGCAGTCGGAGGAGAAGCCGGCCTGACCGGCGCGGAGGCGAGGCGATGGCACGAGTCTTCGAGGCGATCGACGGGGATCTCGCGAGGTTCATCGGCGAGCAGAAGATGTTCTTCGTCGCGACCGCGCCGTCGGGCGGGGCCGGCCACGTGAACCTCTCGCCGAAGGGGCTCGACGCCTTCCGCGTGATCGGGCCCCGCACCGTGGCCTATCTCGACGTGACGGGAAGCGGCGTCGAGACGATCGCCCACCTCCGTGACGACGGCCGGATCACGGTCATGTTCTGCGCGTTCGAGGGCGCGCCGCGCATCCTGCGCCTGTTCGGGCGCGGTGCCGCCTTGCTGCCGGGAGACGAGGGTTTCGACGACCTCGCGGGCCGCTTCCCGCCGACGCCCGGTACGCGCAGCATCGTGCGGATCGAGCTCGACCGGATCGCCGACTCCTGCGGCTACGGCGTGCCGCGCTACGACTTCGCGGGGCCCCGCAGCCAGATGATCGACTGGGCCGAGCGCAAGGGCGAAGGCGGCCTGCGCGAGTACCGCGAGAAGAACAACGTGCGCAGCATCGACGGCCTCCCGGGACTCGACCCGGGGCGCGCGCGTCGCTGAGCCGCTCGCCCCTCGCGGGACGAGCCCGGCGTCAGGACCCGGGGCGCGAGCGGGCGAGCTTCGCGACGTGCTCGGGGATCGGCAGCTGGCTCGCGCCGCCGGTGCCCCACCAACTCGCCGTGAGCTGCTGCGGACCCGGGCCGCTGCGCTGCCAGACCTCCTCGAAGGTGCGCCGGTACGAGGTGCGCAGGATCCGCCATTGGCCGTCGCGCTTCACGTAGTCGTCCTCGTAGAAGGCGGCGCCGCGCAGCGCGAAGTCGCGCGAGGCGTCGATCACGACGTCTTCGAGCGCCCACGTTCCGCGCGCGGTGTCGGGTCCCGTCAGGTCGATCTCGGGATGGTGCACGCGGTGGCTGGACAGGAAGTCGGTCGAGCCCATGCCGGCGCGGAAGAACGCGAGGATCGCGTCGCGGCCCGCGAACTCGTACTTGCCGGCGCTGTAGGAGGCGACCGCGTCCTCGGCGAGACACGACGCCATCTCGTCCCAGAGCTTCTGGTCGAGGCAGCGCATGTAGCGGTACTTGAGCCGCTTGATGAGCTCGATCTCGACGAGGTCCGCGGGCGTCATCGCCTCACGCGTCCTGGAAGCCGACCATGCGCAGGATCCAGCCGGCCTCCCCGCGGTCGAGCGCATACTCGATCGTGCGCGTGCCACCCGAGGGGCAGCAGTTCGCGTCGTTCTCGCGGTAGATCGGGAACGTGCGCAGCAGCCGCTTCCCGTCGACGCGGAAGCCGTCCCGGCCCATGTAGCCTCGCCCCTCGGGCGAGTTGCCGAGGATCGGTGCGAGGTAGACCTGCGACATCGACCGGCGCCGGTTGACGGCGTAGCCCGTCACCG
>JAGWVP010000517.1 GCA_018970825.1 bacterium
TCGGTCGGCGACATGCGGCGCGCGATCGAGGCCGCCCGCAAGGCCTTCGACGAGGGGCCGTGGCCGCGCTCGTCGCGCGCCGAGCGGGCGCGCGCACTCGGCCGGATCGCCGACGCCCTCGAGGCCCGCAAGGAGGAGTGGCGCCGGCTGCTCGTCGCCGAGGCGGGGGCCTGCTGGGTCTCGCACGACGTGCAGGTCGAATGGCCGATCCGCCACTTCCGCGCCTACGAGGAACTCGTCTGGTCGTTTCCCTTCGAGGAGATGCTGCAGACGACGGTGACCCGCTCGATGATGGGCGACTACCTCTCGCCGAGCATGGTGCATCGCGCCCCGGTCGGGGTCTGCGGACTCATCCCGACCTGGAACTTCCCGATGTTCGTGATCGCCCAGAAGATCGGGCCGGCGCTCGCGACGGGCAACACGATGGTCGTGAAGCCCTCGCCCTACGGGCCGCTCGTGAACCTCTGGCTCGCGAAGCTGATCGACGAGGTCGCCGACCTCCCGCCCGGGGTGATCAACTGGGTGACGAGCGAAGCCCCCGCGCCCTCGGAGGAACTCGTCTCGAACCCGATGGTCGACAAGGTGAGCTTCACCGGCTCGATCGTCGTCGGGCGACGGATCCTCGCCGCGGCGGCCGACCGCCTGCGGCGCGTGCACCTGGAGCTCGGCGGCAAGTCGGCGCACATCCTGCTCGACGGCGACGACCTCGACATGCGCGTGCCGGCCCTGTGCTCGCCCGCCTTCTTCCACCAGGGCCAGGGCTGCGCGATGGGCACCCGCGTGCTCGTGCCGCGGGAACTCGTCGACCCGGTCCTCGAGCGCATGGTCGCCTTCGTCGGCAACCGGGACATCGTGAAGATCGGCGACCCGGCCGACCCGAGCGTGCTCATGGGCCCGGTCGTGCGCCCCGAGCGTCGCGACGCGATCGAGGCCTACGTCCGCTCGGGTCTCGAGCAGGGTGCACGACTCGTGACCGGCGGCGGTCGCCCGGCCGGCCTCGACCGCGGCTGGTTCCTCGAGCCGACGATCTTCGCCGACCTCGACAACACCTTCCGGATCGCCCGCGAGGAGATCTTCGGCCCGGTGCTGAGCGTGATTCCGTACTCGGGTCTCGACGAGGCGGTGCGGATCGCGAACGACTCGGACTACGGGCTCGCGGCGATGATCGTCGGCAGCAACTCGCTCACGGCCGTGGAACTCGGCAAGCGGCTGCGGACGGGTTCGGTGTGGATCAACCAGGGCGGCAACATGGCCTACGGGCCGTTCGGCGGCTTCAAACTCTCGGGCCTCGGCCGCGAAGGCGGCGCCTTCGGCATGCACGAGTTCACCGAGATGCAGCACGTCGCCTGGAAGAGTTGAGGCGTCGCACCCGGTCCTCCCGCCGGGCGCGGCCTGCGGGAGGGGCGTCGCGCGGATCCGGCGATGGACCGGCCGGGCTCGTCTCCCCTCCCGGCAGGCGGCGCCCCGCTCAGGGCTGCGCGGTCGCCGTCGTGCCCTTCGGTCCGCCGCGCTTTTCGGGCGGCAGGATGCTCTCGCCCTTCGCGTTCTTCTCGGCGAGCAGCGCGAGCATGCGGTCGGCTCCCCCGCTCGCCATGATCTCCTGGAACTGCGAGCGGAAGTTCGCGACCAGGCTCACGCCCTCGATCGTCACGTCGATGATCTTCCAGTCCCCGGTCCCGGCCACCTTGCGCAGCCGGTAGTCGACCAGGATGTCGTCGTTGCCGCCGCCGCGTGCGATCTTCGTCTTCACCGACCAGTCGCCGCGGGCCTCCTCCCGATCGCCGAGGAGCACGACCTTCTCGTTGCTGTAGCTGTCGAGGTTCTTCCCGTAGGTGACCGAGAGGTGCTGCTTGAACTCGTCGACGAAGCGCTTCTGCTGCTCGGGCGAGAGCGTCGCCCAGTTGCGCGCGAGCACGAGCTTCGAAATCACGTCGAAGTCGAAGTTCGCGTAGGCGACGTCCTCGACCCGCCGACGGCGCGCGGCCTGGTCGAGCGAGCCGTCCTTCAGGATCGCGATCACCCGGCTCGCGACCCCGTCGATCGTCTCGGCGGGGGTGGCGGCACGGGCCGGGCTCGCGGCGGGTCCGAGCAGGAGTGCGAGTGCGGCCGCGACGAGGAGACCGCGATGCGGAACGTTCATGGTGTTCCTCCGGCGGGGGCGGGGGCGCCGGACGGAGCGGGGGCCGTCGGCTCGCCGGTGTCCGGGAAGTACAGGTCCTCCTCCGCGACCTTGCGGGCCGTCGTGGAACGCCCGGTCACGGCGGCGGTCCTTCGCGCCTCGTAGGCGGCGCGGACCGCGACGTAGAAGTCGAACGACGCCTCGCGGGCGCGGTCGATGTCGTCGAGGAGCAGCGCCCGGCTGTTCACCGTCTCGATCACGCGCTGCCCGGCGAGGTAGGGCCAGTCGACCAGGAGTCCCGTGATGTTGATGTAGGAGTCGACCGCCATGCCGGCCGAGTCGCGGACGCTCGATGCGCCGAGGAGCGGCCACACGAGGTAGGGGCCGGGCGGCACGCCCCAGACGCCGAGGGTCTGGCCGAAGTCGGCGTTGCGTCGCGGCATGCCGAGGTGCTTCGCGACGTCGAAGAAGCCCGCGATCCCGATCGTCGAGTTGATGAGGAAGCGGAAGATCGTCGTGCCCGTCGCGTCGATCTTTCCCTGCAGCGCGTTGTTCACGAGGTGGATCGGGAAGCGGACGTTCTCGAAGGCGTTGTCGAGCCCGTTCTCGACCGGGGTCGGGACGACCCTGTCCCACGCGACCGCGACCGGTCGCAGG
>JAGWVP010000518.1 GCA_018970825.1 bacterium
CCCTGACATACCCGCCGCGGGAATCCGCCGACCCGCTCGCGCTCGCCGCGTCCCGCTCTTCGCGGGGAGCGCGGCGGTCGCGACGGCGGCGGCGTGGGCGATCCACGCTCGCGGGCAGCGTCCCGCCGACGCTCGAGTCGATCGGGGGTCGAAACCCGATCGACTCAGCCGCCGGAGGCCGTCAGGAGGGCGTCGAGCGCATCGGTCGTGGTCGCGCCGTGCCGCCCGACGAGCACGACCTCGACGGTGGGCCCGTCCGGGACTCTCGACGCGGGCGCGCTCATCCGTTCGAGCGTCCAACGCCTCCCCACCTGCTGGAACAGGAAGCGCTCGTCCGGCGCCTCCTCGAGTCGGACGAATCCCTTCGCCCGGTGGACGCCCTCGGGAAGGCTGGAGGCGAATCGCTCGAGCGATTCGCGGCGGATCGAAGCGGGCCGTCGCACCGTCCAGGAGTCGAAGACGTGTGCGTGGTCGTGCGAGGGAGGCGCGACCGACTCGTCGTCGGCGCGGGGGACGGCGCGTGTCCGGTGCTCCCGATCGCCGCCCGGGGGCCCGAGCACGACGTCGGCCGGCACGCGCGACCGTCGCGTTTCGAGGACGCTCGCGCCCGGTGCGGTGCGCTCGATCCAGGCGCGCACGTCGGCGAGCGCCGCTTCCGTCACGAGGTCCGTCTTGTTCAGCACGACGAGATCGGCCGCGCGGAGCTGGCGACGCACGACGTCGCCGACGAAGCGGTCGTCGGCCCGCTCGCGGACGCACTCGGCGTCGGCGACGACCAGCGTCGCGTCGCGGACGAGCCCGTGGGTGAGCCCCCAGCCGACGACGCGGTCGGGCTCGGCGACGCCGCTCGCCTCGATCACGACGTGGTCGAAGTCGGCCGCGCGGTCGAGCACCCGCGTGATCGCCTCGCCGAAGCCTCCGGCGAGGCTGCAGCACATGCAGCCGCTCGCGAGCTCGATCGTCTCGCCGTCGTGGCGGCGCACCAGCGAGGCGTCGACCGCGAGGCTGCCGAAGTCGTTCACGAGCACGGCGATCCGGCGCCCGCCCGCGTCGGCGAGCAGCGCGTTCAGGAGCGTCGTCTTGCCGGCGCCGAGGTAGCCGCCGATCACGGTGAACGGCAGGCGGCGCGCGTCGTCCGCGCCCACGTCGGCTCCCGCTACCTCGACACCGGGTGGATCTCGCCCTCGAAGACGGTGCCCCACACCTCGACGTCGCGCAGGCGCCTGGCGCCGACCCGGGTCGGGTCGTCCTCGAGGATCGCGAAGTCGGCCTTCTTGCCGGGGCGGATCGAGCCGATCTCGTTCTCCTGGTGAAGGACCCAGGCGGCGTCGATCGTGATGGCGCGCAGCGCGGCCAGGACGGTCGTGCGCTCCTCGGGGCCGAGCGAGCGCCCGTCGATCGTCGTGCGCGAGGCCGCGCACGACGCGAGCTCGAGCGGCGAGAGCGGCGCCATCGGGCAGTCGGAGTGGAGCGCGAACGGCACGCCCGCCCGCTCGAGCGAGCCGAAGGGCACGAGCCGGCGCGCCCGGTCGGGCCCAAGCCAGTTCGAGCTCATCGGCTCGCCGAGAATGCGGTGATAGTAGGGATTGCCCGAGACGAGGATCCCGAGTTCCTTCATCTGCCGCACCTGGTCCTCGGTCGCGTAGGCGAAGTGCTCGAGCGTCGCGCGGTGGCCGAAGCGCGGCTTCGCCTGCTGCAGTCGGCGCACGATGTCGATGAAGAGGTCCGCGCTGAGATCGCCGTTCACGTGCGCGTGGATCTGGTAGCCAGCGTTCCAGAAGGGCAGCGCGTACTCGTAGAAGACCTCGGGCGGGGCCATCCACATGCCGGAGTGACCGTCGAGGTAGCCGGGGAAGCCGACCTGCGAGAGCCCACCGTAGATCGCGCCGTCGATCTGGAGCTTGAAGTGGCGGTCGAGGAAGACGCGGCGGCTCTTGATCTCGCTCGCCCAGCGCTCGGCCTGCTCGAAGGCCTGCTGCGGGCCCTGCCCGCGGGTCAGGAAGTCGAACTGGGTGGGCGTCAGGATCGCGCGCACGGGCACGCGGCGCGCCTCGGCGGTCTCGAGGATCAGGCGCGCCTCGCCGGGTGCGTCGCCGAAGATGCCGATGCCCATGTCGAGGCAGGTCGTGACGCCGGCGCGGTGCGCCATCTCGAAGAAGGTGGCGATGCCGTTCGCGTAGCGCTCGGGCTGGAAGAGCCAGCCCGCGAGCTTCGAGAGCACGAGCGTCGCGCCGTTCTCCCAGAAGTGTCCCTTGTCCCAGTCGGTTTCGGGGCGGCCACGGACGGCCGACTCCTCGAGCCCGAAGTGCTTCAGCGCGGCGTCGTTCAGCACGACCTCGTGGAACGAGCGGTGCCAGAGGACGACCGGCTTGTCCGGAAAGAGCTCGTTCAGCCGCGGGCGGTACTGCTCGCCGTGCCAGAGCGGGTGGAAGCCCCAGCAGACGAACGGCATCGACAGGTCGTCGTGCTTCGCCGCGAGCTCGCGCAGGCGCGCGACGTAGGCCTTCGGCGTGCGCGCGCCGGGGAAGTGCCCGGTCGGCAAGTCCCAGTCCTCGGGGGCGAGGAAGGGGAAGTTCGAGAGCACGGCCGGCAGCGACGGGTGGACGTGCGCGTCGACGAAGCCCGGCAGGATGAACTTCTTGCGGAAGCGGCGGTCGACCTCGTGGTCCCAGCGGTCGAGCCAGGGCTGGATGTCCTTCATCGTGCCGACGGCGACGATGCGTCCGCCGGCGACCGCGACCGCGTCGGCGACGGGATTCGCATC
>JAGWVP010000519.1 GCA_018970825.1 bacterium
CTATCGTCGTCTCTGCCCCCGTGCAGGAATACCTTCCAAATGCGAATACGCCCGGCGAAGCGTTGCGACAAGGGGGTGGGCTTTTCCCCCCGAGGAGTCGAGGACCCCGGGCCCCCGGGGCCGGCGGGGGGACCCGAGAAAGGCGAGCCTGCCCGGGGGGCACGGGGGGCCGGCGGGGCCGGCCCCGCTCCGGCCTCACCAGTCGACGGCCAGGTAGCGCTGCTCGGTGTACTCGAGGATTCCCTCGTGCCCGCCCTCCCGGCCGAGCCCGCTCTGCTTCACACCGCCGAAGGGGGCCGCCGGGTCGGAGACCATGCCCCGGTTCACGCCCACCATGCCCGCCTCGACCGCCTCCGCCACCCGCAGCGCCCGGCCGAGGTCGCGACTCCACACGTAGGCGACGAGACCGTGCTCGGTGTGGTTCGCGATCCGGATCGCGTCCGCCTCGTCGCGGAAGACGACGACGGGGGCGACCGGGCCGAAGATCTCCTCGCGCAGGATCGGGGAGTCGGCGGCCACGTCGGCGAGGACGGTCGGGGGGTAGAAGAACCCGGGCCCCTCCGGCACCGCGCCGCCGCAGAGGATCTTCGCCCCGGCGCGCACCGCCGCGCCGACCAGCCGATCGACCTTGTCGCGCCCGGCCTCGTCGACGAGCGGACCCACCTGCGTACCCGGGTCGATTCCGGGCCCCATGCGCAACGCGGCCATCGCGCGCACGATGCGACGGGTGAACTCGTCGGCCACCGGGGCCTCGACCAGCACGCGGTTCGCCGAGGTGCAGGCCTGGGCGTTGTTGCGCATCTTCGCGACGAGGAAGCCCGCGACCGCGGCGTCGAGGTCGGCGTCGGCGAAGACGACGAAGGGCGCGTTGCCGCCGAGCTCCATCGAGCAGCGGACGACCCGGTTCGCCGCGCGGGCGAGCAGTCGGCGCCCCACCCCGGTCGAGCCGGTGAAGGAGAGCTTGTGCACGCGCGGGTCGTCCAGCGCCGCCTCGACGAGCGCCGCGTTGCGCGTCGTCGGCAGCACGGCGAGCACGCCGGCCGGCACGCCGGCCTCGTGGAGGAGGCCCGCGATCGCGAGCGCGGTGAGCGGCGTCTCGCTCGCCGGCTTCAGCACGGCGCAGCAGCCCGCCGCGAGGGCGGGTGCGACCTTGCGCGTCACCATCGCGGCGGGAAAGTTCCACGGGGTGACGAGCAGCGCCGTGCCGACCGGCTTGCGCACGACGACGATCCGGTGGGCGCCGTTCGGGGCGGTCGCGACCGAGCCGTCGAGCCGTACCGCCTCCTCCGAGAACCAGCGCAGGAATTCCGCGGCGTAGGCGACCTCGCCGCGCGCGTCGGCGAGCGTCTTGCCGCTCTCGCGCACCATGAGTTCGGCGAGCGCGTCGGTGCGGGCGACCATTCCTTCGAAGGCCCGCCGCAGGATCTCGGAGCGCCGGCGCGGGGGGGTCGCGGCCCAGGCGGGGCGCGCGGCCTCGGCCTTCGCGAGCGCCGCGAGCGCGTCCTCGGGCGTCGCGTCGGCGACCTCCGCGATGGCCCGCCCGGTCGCGGGATCGACCACCGGGAAGCGCGAGTCGTCGAGCGACTCGCGCCACTCGCCGGCGACCAGCAGCCGTCGATGGCCCGGCCGCACGAGCGCGTCGACGTCCACCTCCGCTCAGCCTTCCTTCCCGCCCGCGGGCGGCGGGGCGAAGGTCGCCTCGAGGATCTCGAAGACGCCGTCGGGGAGATCCGGCCGGGCCTCCACGTCGTGGCTCGCGACGCGCGCGGTGGCGAGCACGTCGGCGAGCACCGGGGCGACCCGGGCGAGCACGTCGGGACGACCCGCGATCCGCAGGCGTTCGACCTCGCGGCCGATCGAGACTCCGCCCTCGGTCTTGGCCTTGTGGATCGCGCCGAGGCAGGCGACGGCCGCGTCGAAGCAGGCGGGGTCGGCGGGCGCGGGCACCGCGCGGAGCTCCTCGGCCGTCGGCCACGGGGCCCGGTGGATGCTCTCGTGGCCGGTCTCGGCCGCGAACGCCCACGACCACACCTCCTCGGTGATGTACGGCAGCACCGGCGCGAACAGGCGGAGCAGCACGTTCAGGCCGAGTCGCAACGCCGCGATCGCCGAGCCGTCGCGCCCGTCGCGCGCCCGGCCCTTGGCGAGCTCGAGGTAGCTGTCGGTGAAATCCTGCCAGAAGAAGGCCTCGGTGTCCTGCAGCGCGTGCGCGTAGTCGAAGGCGTCGAACGACGCGCTCGCGCGCTCGACCAGCAGCGAGAGCCGGTGGACGAACGCCCGGTCGAGCTCCGCGGCGACGGGCGCCGCCGGGCCCTCCTGCCCGAGCACGAACTTGCCGGCGTTGAAGAGCTTCGTCACGAGCCGCTTGCCGACCTTCAGCACCTTGTCGTCGAAGGCCGTGTCCATGCCGAGGCGCGCGCCCGCGGCCCAGTAGCGCACACCGTCGGCGCCGTGCTCGTCGAGCAGGTGCATCGGCGTCACGACGTTGCCCTTGCTCTTCGACATCTTCTTGCGGTCGGGGTCGAGGATCCACCCGCTGAGCGCGGCGTTGCGCCACGGCGGGGTGCCGTGCTCGTGGTGGCTGCGCACCATGGTGGCGAACAGCCAGGTGCGGATGATGTCGTGGCCCTGGGGCCGCACGTCCATCGGGAACACCCGGTCGAACAGGTCGCTGTCGGCCTCGGTCCACTCGCCGGCGATCTGCGGGGTGAGCGACGACGTGGCCCAGGTGTCCATCACGTCGGGGTCGCCGATGAACCCG
>JAGWVP010000520.1 GCA_018970825.1 bacterium
GCGGGGCGGCGGCGGTCGCGACCGCCGCTGACTCAGGCGACCGACAGCACGTCGCGCATCGCGTAGAGGCCTGCGGGACGACCCGAGAGCCATGCCGCCGCGCGCAGCGCGCCCGCGGCGAACGCTTCCCGACTCTGCGCCCGGTGGGTGAGTTCGATGCGCTCCCCGGTGCCGAAGAAGTGCACCGTGTGGTCGCCGATCACGTCTCCTCCGCGCAGGGCGAGAACGCCGATCTCGCCCGCGGGGCGCTCGCCGACGAGCCCCTCGCGCCCGTAGACCGCGCGCTCCTCGAGCACGACTCCGCGCCCGGCGGCCACGGCGCGCCCGAGCGCGAGCGCGGTGCCGGAGGGAGAGTCTTTCTTCAGCCGGTGGTGGATCTCCGAGATCTCGACGTCGAAGGAGTCGCCGAGGCGGGCCGCGACCTCGCGGGCGACGTCGAGCAGCACGGTCACCCCGACGCTCATGTTCGCGGCGCGCAGCAGGGGGATCCGCTCGCCGAGCGAGTCGATCGCGCGTTCCTCCTCGCGGGTGAAGCCGGTCGTGCCCACGACCGCGCCCCAGCCCCGTTCGGCGGCCGCGCCGACGTGGTCGAGCGTCGGGCCCGGGGCGGTGAAGTCGATCAGCACCGTCCCCGGAGGCGCCGGCGGCATCTCGGCCGAGAGCGGCACGCCGAGGTCTCCGCCCCCGGCCGTCCGTCCGGCGTCGGCCCCGAGCATCGGGTGTCCCGGGGCCTCGAGTGCGCCCGCGACCCGCAGCGACGGATTCGACCGAGCGAGCGAGACCAGCATGCGACCCATCCGCCCCGCCGCGCCGGCGACGACGACGCCGACCGGGGAGACGGCGCTCACGCGGCCCCCGCGGCGAGCGGCAGCCCGAGGTCGGCGAGCACCCGCCGGAGCTTCTCCCGCGGTGCCGCCGTCATCGGCAGGAGCGGCAGCCGGAGTTCGTCGGCGCAGCGGCCGAGCATCGCGAGCGCCGCCTTCACCGGGATCGGGTTCGTCTCGAGGAACGCGGCGCGCATGAGCGGGAGCAGCCGGAAATGCAGGCTGCGCGCCTCGTCCCAGCGACCGGCGATCGCGGCGTCGGTCAGCCGGGCCATCTCGCCCGGCACGACGTTGGCGAGCGCGGAGATCGCGCCCACGCCGCCCATGGCGACGATCGGCAGCGTGAGCGAGTCGTCGCCCGAGATCACCGCGAGGCTCTCGCCGCACGCGGCGATCGTGTCCATGATCCGGTCGAGCGACCCGGTCGAGTCCTTCACGCCGACGACGTTGGGGATCTCGCCGAGGCGCGCGAGCGTGTCGGGCTCGATCGTCGACGAGGTGCGCCCCGGGATGTTGTAGACGATGAGCGGCAGCGCCGTCGCCTCGGCGACGGCGCGGTAGTGCGCGAGGATTCCCGCCTGTGTCGGCTTGTTGTAGTAGGGGGAGATCAGGAGTGCCCCCTGGGCACCGGCTCGCTCGGCCTCGCGGGTCAGCCGGATCGCCTCGGCGGTCGAGTTCGATCCCGTGCCGGCGATGACCGGGACGCGTCCCGCGGCGCGCTTCACGGTGAACGCGACGACCTCGGTGTGCTCCTCGTGGGTGAGCGTCGCGGACTCGCCGGTCGAACCGCAGGGGACGAGCCCCTTCTGGCCGGCGGCGACCTGCGCCTCGATGAGCGCATCGAGGGCCGCCCAGTCGACCCGGCCGCCGCGGAACGGCGTCGCGAGCGCCACGATCGAACCGGTGAAGGGACAGGGACTCGGGCTCATAGGTCGATCTCCCCGGTGAAGACCTCGGTCGCGCCGCCGGTCATGATCACGTGGTCGTCGGACTCCCGCCACTCGATGCGGAGGTCGCCGCCGAGGAGCTCGACGTCGACCGACCTGCGTCCGCGACCCGTGAGCGCGGCCGCGACCGCGACCGCGCAGGCCCCGGTGCCGCAGGCGGCGGTCTCGCCGGAGCCGCGCTCCCAGACGCGCATGCGCAGCCGGTCGGCGGGCGCCGCTGCCATCACCTGCACGAACTCCACGTTCACCCGCTGCGGGAAGAGCGGATGGACCTCGATCTCCGGCCCGAGCGTCCCGACCGGCGCGTCCTCCGTCGACTCGACGAAGATCACGCAGTGCGGGTTCCCCATCGAGACGCAGGTGATGCGATGTTCGCGCCCGCCGATCGAGAAGGGCGCGTCGATCATCTTCGAGGGAGACGCGATCGGCACGCGGGCCGGGTCGAGGACGGGGGGGCCCATGTCGACGGCGACCGACGAGACGAGTCCGCCCGCGAGCTCCAGGTCGACCGTCTTCACGCCGGAGTCGGTCTCGACCCGCATCGGGTTGCGCCGGGCGAGCCCGTGGTCCCATGCGTACTTCGCGACGCAGCGGATGCCGTTGCCGCACATGGCGCCGCGGCTTCCGTCCGCGTTGTACATCTCCATGCGGACGTCGGCCGTCTCCGACGGCGCGATCAGGATCAGGCCGTCCGAGCCGATCGAAGTCCGCCGCGGCGACACGCGGCGGGCCGCCCCCGCGGGGTCCGGCAGTTGCTGCGCGAAGGCGTCGACGTAGACGTAGTCGTTGCCGATCCCGTGCATCTTCGTGAACCGCAGCCGCATCCGGCGCTCCTACCATGCCCCGATCGCCGCGCGCCACGTCCGCGTCCCCCTTCGCGAAGCCCGGGTCGCGAGGTCCCGCGGCCCGCCACTTGAACACCCGCCCCGGCGGTGGCACCCAGAGACGTGATGCAGCCGAACCCTTCGACCGACCACGCGTTTCTCTCC
>JAGWVP010000521.1 GCA_018970825.1 bacterium
GCGCGCGTTGCAGCACCGCTTCGGTCTCGAGGAGCGGTCGGATCTCCCGATCCTCGGCATCGTCTCCCGCTTCGCGCCGCAGAAGGGCTTCGATCTCCTGCGCGACGCGCTTCCCCGGCTGCTCGACGACGGAATCGCCCAGCTCTGCGTGATCGGCTCGGGTGCGCGCGAGGTCGAGGACTTCTTCCGCGCGCTCGCCGCGGTGCACCCGGGCCGCGCGGGCGCCTTCTTCGGTTACTCGGAGGAGGGTGCCCACCTCGTCGAGTCGGGCTCGGATTTCTTCCTCATGCCGTCGATCTACGAGCCCTGCGGCCTGAACCAGATGTACTCGATGCGCTACGGCACGCTGCCGATCGTGCGCGCGACCGGCGGGCTCGCCGACACGGTCTCCGACCACGACCCCCGGACCGGCGCCGGGACCGGGTTCGTGTTCGTCGAGGCCACGGCCGACGCGGCCGCGGAGGCGATCCGTCGAGCGGTGCGCTGCTGGTGGGAGAAGCCCTCGCACGTCGCCCGAATGCGGCGCACGGGCATGGCGCTGCGCTTCCCGTGGAGCGTCGGCGCGGACCTCTACGAACGGACCTACGAGAGGGCGATCGCGGCGCGGCGCACGCGCGACGGCGCCCCGCTGGCCGGCGACGCCTGAGCGCGCGCCGCGAGGAGATCGCGATGGAGTTCCGGGAGATCCGCTGGGAGGTCGCCGACCGCGTGGCGACGATCACGCTCGAACGACCCGAGCGGCTGAACGCCTTCACCCCGAACATGTGCGGGGAGCTGATCTCGGCCTTCGACCGCGCCGACGAGGACGACGAGGTCCGGGCCGTGATCGTGACCGGGGCCGGGCGTGCCTTCTGCGCCGGCGCCGACCTCGGGAGCGGCGGGGACACCTTCGACTCGAACGCCCGGGGACACCGCGAGACCGTCGACACCCACCGCGACGGCGGGGGGCTCGTGACGCTGCGGATCTTCGAGTCGATCAAGCCCGTGATCGGGGCGATCAACGGCCCGGCGGTCGGCGTCGGCGCGACCATGACGCTGCCGATGGACGTGAGGATCGCCTCGGTCGACGCCCGCTTCGGGTTCGTCTTCACCCGGCGCGGCATCGTGCCCGAGGCGGCGAGCAGCTGGTTCCTGCCCCGCCTGGTCGGCATCGAGCGCGCGGCCGAGTGGGTCTACACCGGTCGCGTGTTCCCGGCCGAGGAGGCCCACGCCGGCCGGCTCGTGAGCCGCGTCGTGTCGGCGACGGACCTGCTGCCGGCGGCGCGGGCGCTCGCGCGCGAGATCGCCGACAACACCTCGGCCGTCTCGGTGGCCCTCGCGCGCCAGATGATGTGGCGCATGCTCGGTGCGGCACACCCGGTCGAGGCGCACGAGGTCGACTCGAAGGCGATCTTCTCGATGGGCCGCTCGGCCGATGCCTACGAGGGCGTGAGCGCGTTCCTCGAGAAGCGCCCCGCGAACTTCTCGATGAAGCCGAGCCGGGACATGCCCGCCTTCTACCCGTGGTGGAAGAACCGATGAGAACCCCTCGTCGCGACCGGTCGGCCGACCTCGGCGGCAGGGGCGACACCCGCCAGGCGTCAGCCCCGTCCCGCCACCGTCTCCGGATCGCGACGGCGTCGATCGCCGCGGCCGTCGCCCTCGCCGGCTGCGGCGCGCGCCGCGCGGCTCCCGCTCCCGCTGCGACGCTCTCCGCCCCGGCCGCGGCGACGGGCGCGCTCGCCGGCACGCCCTGCCCTGCGGTCGCGTCGTCCGCGGGTCCGGTCGGCGCGGCCGGGCCGGCGCTGCTCGCGGCGCTCGCGGCGGGCAAGGTCGTCGACCTCACCCACACCTTCGACGAGACGACCGTCTACTGGCCGACCGAGAGGGAAGGCTTCCGGCTCGAGGTCGAACACGACGGGCCGACGCCCGGCGGTTGGCACTACTCGGCCAACAAGATCCACGCACCCGAGCACGGTGGCACGCACATGGACGCCCCGGTCCACTTCGCCGAGGGGCGGCTTCCCGCCGACCGCGTCCCGCTCGCGGCCCTGATCGGGCCCGCGGTCGTCGTCGACGTGACCTCGCGGGCCGCCGCCGACCGCGATTACCGCGTCACTCCCGCCGACCTGCGGCGGTGGGAGGCCGCACACGGGCGGATCCCGGACGGCGCGATCGTCGTCATGCGAAGCGGCTGGGACGCGCGCTGGCCGGATCGCGAACGGGTGCTCGGCACCGCGGTGCCGGGCGACGTCGCGAACCTGCACTTCCCCTCGTTCTCGGTCGAGGCCGCACACTGGCTGCTCCGCGAGCGGAACGTCGCCGGGGTCGCGGTCGACACGCCGAGCATCGACCACGGACCGTCGAAGGACTTCGTCGTCCACCGCGCGATGAACGGCGCCGACAAGCCCGGCTTCGAGAACCTGGCCGGGCTGGGTCGCCTGCCCGAGGCGGGTGCCGTGCTGGTCGTCCTGCCGATGAAGGTCGGCGGCGGCTCCGGCGGTCCGGCGAGAGTCGTCGCGATTCTCCCCTGAGAGCGCGGCCGGGCTCCGCGGCCCGGGGGCGGCCTCGCACCCCGGCCGTCCGGAGGGCGGCGTGCGCACGGCGCGAAGCCGCTTTCCCGGGGTCGGGCCGCGTGCGACAAGAAAACGTCAGCGAGCACGACCCGGAGAAACCTTGCAACTGGTCCCGAGAGCGCTCGTCCCGGCCCTGCTCTTCCTGGTCGCGGGTTGCGCCTCCGGGCTCGCCCGCCCCGACGCCCCGACGTCCTCGCCCGAGC
>JAGWVP010000522.1 GCA_018970825.1 bacterium
GCGCGGAGCGGCTTCGTCCCGCTCGGCTACCTCGGCGACGAGGCGAAGACCCGCCGCACCTACCCGACCGTCGACGGCCTCCGCTACGCGGTCCCCGGCGACCGGGCGCGGCTCGCGGCCGACGGCGAGGTCCTCGTGTTCGGTCGCGACTCGGTCTGCATCAACTCCGGCGGCGAGAAGATCTTCGCCGAGGAGGTCGAGCTCGCGCTGAAGCACCACCCCGCCGTCTACGACACCGTCGTCACGGGAACGCCGAGCGAGCGCTGGGGGGAGCAGGTGACGGCGCTGGTCGTCCTGCGCGAAGGGGTCGCGGCCGACGAGGAGGCGCTCCGCGCCGAGGCTGCGCTCCACGTCGCGCGCTACAAGCTGCCGAAGGCGATCGTCTTCGTCGACCGGGTCGTGCGGGCACCGAGCGGCAAGCCCGACTACCGCTGGGCGAAGCAGGCGGCGACGGCGGCCCTCACCGGCAAGGCGACGGGCTGAGGGGACACTCCGGCAGGGCGCGGCGGACCGCTGCCGCGCTCAGATCTTGACCTTGAGCCAGCTCACCGCGTCGAGCGACACGAGCCCGTCGGAGGCGGAGCCCACGGTCACGAAGGTTCCGTTGCCCCAGGCCGTCGACTGGAGGATCTGCTTCGTCTCCGTCTCCTGCAGGAACCACTGGCGCGTGTCGATCGAGGTGATGATCGTCCCGTTCTCGCCCGCGACGACGAAGGTCCCGCGATCCCAGAACGCGGACTGGAGATTCCACTCGAGGTCGGTCGGTCGCAGTTCCCAGGTGTCGTCGTCGGGCGAGACGAGCAGGGCCCCGAAGTCCCCCGCGACGACGAGGAGGGAGTCGCGCGCGGCGATCCCGTTCAGGTTCACGTCGACTCCCGGGTCGACGGCGGTCCAAGCGACCCCGTCGGGCGAGCGCAGGATCGTGCCGGCGTCCCCCACGACGTAGAAGGCGTCGCGCGCGCGCACGACGCCCTCGAGGGCCGCGCTCGTGCCGCTCGAACGGGCCGTCCAGGTGCTGCCGTTCGTCGAGGTGAGGATGGTCCCGCCCTCGCCCACCGCGACGAACAGGCCGACGCCGTGGCCGATCCCGGCGAGAGACGCGGTCGTCGGCGGGGACGGAAGTTCCCAGTTCGCGCCGTCGGTGCTGGTCGCGACCGCACCCCCTTCGCCCACGGCGACGAACCGCCCGGCCCCGAAGGCGACCGCCGAGAGACCGCCCTCGACCCCGACGTCGTAGAACGCCCAGTCCCGGTTGCCGGAAGTCGACACGTGCGCCTGCCCGATGCTCGACACGGCGACGAACACGCCGTTGCCAAAGGCGACCCCGCCGAGGTCCGGCTTCGTGCTCCCCCCGCCTCCGCCACCGCATCCCGAGACGAGCGCGAGGCAGGCCGCGACGCAGGCCACGACGGCACGCGCCGGCCGAGCCGAACCCGGCGGCCGGCTTCCGGCAGCGGTCGATGATCGCATGGTCGGGACCTCCTCGTCGCTTTCGCCCGGGGGCGAGGAGCGATAACTACCCGTTCCGCCGAAAGGACTCCAATGGACTTCAACCTCGCCGAGATCCACGAGGCCATCGCAGCCGCGGTACCCGACCGGGAGTGCCTCGTGTTCCGGGATCGCCGGTTCACCTGGGCCGGGATCACCGATCGCACCCGGCGGCTCGCCCACCACTTCCTCGGACGCGGCCTGCGGCTGCACCGGGAGAGGGCGGGTCTGCGCGGATGGGAGTCCGGCCAGGATCACCTCGCCGTCTACCTGCACAACGGCAACGAGTACCTCGAGACCATGCTGGCCGCGTTCAAGGCGCGGATCGTGCCGTTCAACGTCAACTATCGCTACGTCGCCGAGGAGCTCGTCTACCTCCTGCATGACGCGCGCGCCCGCGGCATCGTGTTCCACTCCGCCTTCGCGCCCCTGCTCGCCGAGGTCCTGCCGCAGCTCCCGGACCTCGGGGTCCTCGTGCAGGTCGACGACGGGACGGGCCATGCGCTCCTCCCCGGCGCGATCGAGTACGAGCGGGCGATCGCCGAGGCCTCGCCGGCGCGTCCCGACCTCGCCTGGTCGCCCGACGACCTCTATTGCATCTTCACGGGCGGCACGACCGGCATGCCCAAGGGCGTGCTGTGGCGGCAGGCCGACGTGCTGGTCACGGCGCTCGGCGGCAAGCGCGCCGACGAGAGCGAGTGGGAATCGCTCGACGCGCTGGTCGCGCAGGCCGCGCGCGGCCGTGCACGCGGCCTGCCGGCGCCGCCCTTCATGCACGGTGCCGCGCACTGGAACGCGTTCGCGACCTGGCACGCGGGCGGCACCGTCGTGATCCAGCGCGAGGTGACGCGGCTCGATCCCGACGACGTCTGGAGCACGATCGAGCGGGAGAAGGTCGGCTCGATGATCATCGTCGGCGACGCCTTCGCCCGCCCGCTCATCGACCAGCTCCGACGAGGCTCCTACCGGCTCGATTCCTTCCGGCTGCTCATCTCCGGCGGCGCACCCCTCAACCTCGCGATGAAGCGCGAACTCCACGACCTGCTCCCCGGGGTGACGCTGCTCGACGCCGTGGGCTCCTCGGAGACCGGTCGACAGGGGCAGGTCGCGAGCACCTCCGCGAAGGAGGCCGTGAGCGGCACCTTCCACCCGACGCCCGGGAACTTCGTCGCCTCCGCGGACCGCACCCGCCTGCTCGAGCCCGGCGCCGAGGAGATCGGCTGGCTCGCGAAGGGCGGCCGCGTTCCTCTCGGCTACCTGGGC
>JAGWVP010000523.1 GCA_018970825.1 bacterium
GGCATCACCGTCGGCGGGACGCGGGCGTGACGCCCCGGGCCGACGGACTCTCCCTCGTCGAGCGCGCCCTCGACGCGGCGAGGCGTGCGGGCGCGACCGACTGCGACGCGGTCTTCGTCGAGGGCGAGTCCTCGACGGCGAGCGTGCGCCTGCGCGAGGTCGAGAACGTCGTCCTCTCGCGCGAGCGGCGACTCGGGCTCCGCTGCTTCGTCGACGACCGGTCGTCCGCCGCGTCCACCGCCGACCTCGACGGCGACGCCGTCGCGCGATTCGCGGCCGACGTGGTCGCGATGGCCCGGGTCGTCGCGCCCGACCCGGCGTCGGGGCTCGCCCCGGCGTCTCTCCTCGCGAGCGACCTGCCCGATCTCGGCCTCGACGACCCGGCCGGGCTCTCGACCTCCCCCGAGGAGCGCGTCGAGCTCGCGCGCCGATGCGAGGCCGCCGCTCTCGACGCCGACCCCCGCGTCGTGAACTCCGAGGGCGCGGGCTTCTCGGCGAGGTCGTCGATGGTCGCGTACGCTTCGAGCCGTGGTTTCGCCGGCGAGTACCGCGGCACGGGCTACACCCTGTGGGCGGCCCCCGTGGCCGGCGCCGACGGCGCGATGCAGGCAGGCTCCTGGTTCGACACGCGTCGCTCCTTCGCCCGCCTCGAAGACCCGGAGTCGATCGGCCGGATCGCGGCCGAGCGTGCGCTTCGCCGCCTCGGTGCCCGCTCCGTGCCGACGCAGGAGGCGGCCGTCGTCTTCGATCCGCAGGCCGCGGCGAGCCTCGTCGGCCACGTCGCGTCGGCGGTCTGCGGCGGGGCGCTCTACCGTCGCACCTCGTTCCTGCTCGACCGCCTCGGTGAGGCGGTCGCCTCCCCGCTCGTCACGCTGGTCGACGACGGTCGCCTGCCGGGCGCGCTCGCGTCGCGACCGTTCGACGGAGAGGGCGTCGCGACCCGCCGCACCGTGGTCGTCGAGGGGGGCGTCCTGCGCACCTACCTGCTCGACACCTACGCGGCGACCCGGCTCGGGCTCGCGACCACCGGCAGCGCGGCGCGCTCGGTCGGCGACGTCCCCGGGGCCGCCCCGACGAACTTCCACCTTCAGGCGGGGACGACCCCTCCCGGGGAGATCCTTCGCTCGGTCGACCGCGGCCTCTACGTGACGCACCTCTCGGGCTTCGGCGTGAACCCGGTCACCGGGGACTACTCGCGCGGCGCCGCGGGACTCTGGATCGAGCGGGGCGAGATCGTCCACCCGGTCGAGGAAGTCACGATCGCGGGCAACCTGCTCGAGATGCTGCGAGGCATCGAGATGGTCGGAGACGACCTCGCGCCGCGGACGAGCGTGGCCGCCCCGACCGTGAAGATCGGCCGGATGACGATCGCGGGCCGCTGATGGGCGAGCCTTCGCGAGCGGGCAGTCCGCGGTGAAGGTCCGGGACCTCCCGACGCCCGCGCTCGTCGTCGAGCGCGAGCCGCTCGCGCACAACCTCGACTTCCTGTCGCGGGCGCTGCCCGGTTCGCGGCTTCGGCCCCACGTGAAGGCGCACAAGTGCACGGCGCTCGCCCGGCTCCAGGCCGCGCGCGGGCACGTCTCCTTCACCTGCGCGACGATCCGGGAAATGGAGGGAATGGCGCGCGCCGGCCTCGGGGAGGACCTGCTGCTCGCGAACGAGGTACTCGACGCGCGAAGGTTGGCGACGCTCGATGCGAGGGTCACCGTCGCCGTGGACTCGCCCGAGACCGTCGCTGCCGCCGCGCGGGACGGCGTGCGCGAGGTGCTGGTCGACGTGAACGTCGGCCTGCCGCGTTGCGGATGCGCTCCGTCGGATGCCGGCCGGATCGCGGACCTCGCCCGCGCCGCGGGCCTCTCGGTGCGCGGGGTGATGGGCTACGAGGGACAGGTGGTGGGACTCGCGGATCGCGCGGCGCGCATCGCCGGGGTCGACGCCTCGATGGAGCTCCTGCGGCGGGCTCACGCGGACGTCGGGGGACCGGTCGTCTCGGTCGGCGGTACGGGAACCTGGGACCTCCACCGCGACGCGACCGAGATCCAGGCCGGCTCCTATGCTCTCATGGACACCGCCTACGAAAAGCTCGCCCTGCCCTTCCGACCCGCGCTCTTCCTGCTCGCGACCGTGATCTCGACCTCGGCCGGATGGGCGGTGGCGGACGCCGGGCTCAAGTCGCTCGGCATGGACCACGGCCCGCCGTCGATCGACGGTGCCCGGGTCTGGTTCTGTTCCGACGAACACGTCACCTTCGCGGCCGCACCCGGCACCGCCGGGCCGCGGACCGGCGACCGGATCCGCCTGCGGCCCGCCCACGTCGATCCGACGGTCGCCTACCACGAACGCATCCACCTCGTGGACGGCGAGGACGTCCTCGAGACGTGGGAGGTCGATCTGCGGGGCTGGTGAGAGCCGTGCTAGGCTCTCGACCTGCCGCCCCGCCGGCTTCGGAATCGCCACGATGACACCGACTCGCGAATCGCGGGGCGGGGGCCCGTCCGCCCCCACCGCACCGCCCGCGGCCTCGCTCGAGGGCGACGAACTCGTTCCCGAGTCGGGCATCTCGACCCGGCCGAGCCGCAGCCTGGGACTCCTCGCCGCCTTCTTCGCGCTCGCGGCGCTCGGGCTCATGTTCCTCTACAGCGACGGCCGGGCCCTGCTCGAAGCCGCCCGCAACGTCTCGTGGCTGCGCCTGCTCGTGCCGATCGGGCTCACTCTCCTAAGCTACGTTCTCATGGCGCTGTCCTACGAG
>JAGWVP010000524.1 GCA_018970825.1 bacterium
GAGCGCGTAGTCGAAGAGCTTCCTCTCGCGGTCGCCGCGGTCACGGACCTCGCGCAGTTTCGGCTCCATCTCGAGCGCCTTCTCGAGCTTGAACTCGACCCCCTGCCGGGCGGCCGGGTAGAGTTTCGCGAGCCGGTCCGTGTCGGCGAAGGTGAAGTCGAGGACGCGCCCGACGTCCTTCAGCGCCGCCTTCCCCTTGAGCGTCCCGAAGGTGATGATCTGGGCGACCCGGTCGTCGCCGTACTTCTTGCGGACGTACTCGATGACCTCGTCGCGCCGCTCGAAGCAGAAGTCGACGTCGATGTCGGGCATCGACTTGCGCTCGGGATTGAGGAATCGCTCGAAGAGGAGGCCGTGCTCGATCGGGTCGAGATCGGTGATCCGGAGCACCCAGGCGACGAGGCTCCCCGCCGCGGACCCTCGGCCTGGCCCCACCGGGATTCCGCGCCGTTTCGCCCAGTTGATGAAGTCCGAGACGATCAGGAAATAGCCGGCGAAGCCCATGCGGTGGATGACCGCGAGCTCGTCGGCGAGCCGCTTGCGATAGACCGCGGCGCGCTCCTCGTTCCAGGACTTGCGCTCTCGCTCGGAGACGACGAGGAGCCGCTCCTCCAGTCCGGAGGCGGCCTCGCGATCGAGAACGCCTTCGAGCGTCTCCCCCTCGGGTACCTCGAAGTGGGGGAACTGGTACTGCCCGAAGCTCATCTTGAAGTCGCAGCGCTTCGCCAGGTCGACCGTGTTGTCGATCGCCTGCGGGAACTCGGTGAACGCCGAGCGCATCTCCTCGGGCGACTTCACGAAGAGCTGGTCGGTGCCGAACTTCCAGCGCTTCGGGTCCGAGAAGGTCTTGCCGGTCTGGATGCAGAGCAGCGCCTCGTGGGCCTCGGCGTCGTGGCTCTCGAGATAGTGACAGTCGTTCGTCGCGATGAGCGGGAGGCCCAGGTCGCGGGCGAGCGAGACGAGCTCGCGATTCGCCGCGACCTGCTCGGCGAGGTGGTTGTCCTGGACCTCGACGTAGTACCGGTCACCCGAGAAGATCCCGGCGAACTCGGCCGCGATCTCCCGCGCGCGCTTCGTGTCGCCGCGCGCGATCGCCTGGTTCACCTCGCTCGCGAGGCAGCCCGAGAGGCAGAAGAGTCCCTCGTTCAGTTCGCGCAGGAGCTCCTTGTCGATGCGCGGCTTGTAGTAGAAGCCCTCGCGGTAGCCGGCCGACACGAGGCGGCAGAGGTTCCGGTATCCGACCTCGTTCTGCGCGAGCAGGATCAGGTGGTAGTTGCCGCCCGCCTCGGGGTCGTCGGCGCGAGCCGAGCTCTTGTCGAAGCGCGAACGGGGTGCGACGTAGACCTCGCAACCGATGATCGGCTGCACGCCGGCCGCCTCGGCCGCCTTGTAGAAGTCGACGGCGCCGAACATGTTGCCGTGGTCGGTCATGGCGACCGCCGGCATGCCGAGCGACGCCACGCGCGGCATGAGCTCCTTCACCTTGTTCGCGCCGTCGAGCAGCGAGTACTGGGTGTGCAGGTGCAGGTGGACGAAGCTCAACGACCCCTCTCCTCTTCCCGCCCGCGCGGACCGGCCGCGGGGACTCCGCTTCCCGGGCTCTTCACTCCCACTCGATCGTCGCCGGCGGCTTGGACGAGATGTCGTAGACCACGCGGTTCACCCCGCGAACCTCGTTCGTGACCCGGCGGCCGATCTCCTCGAGCGTGTCGGACGAGAGCCGGGCCCAGTCGGCGGTCATCCCGTCGACGCTCTCGACCGCCCGCACGGCGATCACCCGGTCGTAGGTCCGCTCGTCGCCCTGGACGCCCACCGTGTGGATCGGCAGGAGCACGGCGAAGCCCTGCCAGAGACGCTTGCCCTCGGGGGCGTTGGCGAGGACCTCGCGCACGACCGCGTCGGCCTCGCGCAGGAGCTCGGCCCTGTCCGGGGTGACCTCGCCGAGGATGCGCACGGCGAGCCCCGGCCCCGGGAAGGGCTCGCGGTCGACCAGTTCCGAGGCGAGCCCGAGCTGCCTTCCGACGCGTCGCACCTCGTCCTTGAAGAGTTCGCGGAGCGGTTCGATCAGCGCGAGCTTCATGCGGTCCGGCAGGCCGCCCACGTTGTGGTGGGTCTTGATCGTCGCGGACGGGCCGCGCACCGAGACCGACTCGATCACGTCGGGGTAGAGAGTCCCCTGCGCGAGCCAGCGCACGTCGTCGAGCTTCGCCGCCTCCTCCTCGAACACCTCGACGAAGAGGTTCCCGATCCGCTTGCGCTTCACCTCCGGGTCGACGACCCCGTCGAGAGCCGCGAAGAAGCGGGCCGCGGCGTCGACCACGCGCACGTCGAGCCCGAGCGGTCGCAGGGACTCCTCGACCATGCGGCGGTCGCCGGCCCGCAGGAGGCCGTTGTCGACGAAGATGCAGGTGACGCGGGAGCCGAGTGCACGGTGCAGGAGGGCCGCCGCCACCGTCGAGTCGACGCCCCCCGAAAGCGCACACAGGACACGCCCGTCGGGTGCGATCCCGCGCAGGCGCTCGATCGTCGAGTCGACGAAGGACGCAGCCGTCCAGTCGGGCTTCACCTTGCAGATCTCGAAGAGGAAGTTCGCGAAGATCTCGGCCCCGCGCTCCGAGTGCACGACCTCCGGGTGGAACTGGACCCCGAAGAGCCGGCGCGTCGGGTCGCGGAAGGCCTGGATCGGGGCGTTCGGGCTGCGGGCGAGCACCGTCCAGCCGTCGGGCAGGGATTCCATGCGGTCGCCG
>JAGWVP010000525.1 GCA_018970825.1 bacterium
CGAGTCGACGAGCGTCGCGACCGCCTCCTCGATCGAGAGCCGCGGGGACGCGCTCTGCGGAGAACGCTTCGACGTCACGCGCGCGGCGAGCCCAGGCGCACGTGGTCGAGGCACGGCAGCTCCGTACGCACGCGAGCGAGCCTTGCCAGGTCGACCTCGGCGACGACGACCCCGTTGCCCTCGGGCGCGCATGCGAGCATCGTGCCCCACGGGTCGACGATCGCCGAGTGCCCGTAGTCGAGGTGCCCGTGCGGCGTCGGCCCCCACTGGTTCGGCGCGAGCACGTAGCACTGGTTCTCGATCGCGCGCGCCCGCAGCAGAACCTCCCAGTGGGCGGCACCGGTCGGGAAGGTGAAGGCCGACGGGATGCAGAGCACCTGCGCGCCGGCGCGACCGAGCGCCCGGTAGAGCTCGGGAAAGCGCAGGTCGTAGCAGACGCTCAACCCGAGCCGCGCGACCTCGGCATCCACGCAGACGACCTCCTCGCCGGCCGCGCGCCGCTCCGACTCGCGCGACTCGACGCGCCCGGGGATCGAGACGTCGAAGAGGTGGATCTTGCGGTACGAGGCGAGCAACGCGCCGTCCTCGCCGACCACCACGCTCGTGTTGCCGGGCAGCTCGCCCGCGGCCGCGGGGCGCTCGAGGATCGAGCCGCCGACGATCGTCACGCGGTGGCGGCGCGCGAGCGTCGCGAGCAGCGCCACGGTCGGGCCGTCGAGCGGCTCCCAGGCCTCCGCGTCCCCCTCGCCGGGGCCGCGCCACGAGAAGTTCTCCGGCAGGGCGACCAGCCGCGCACCGCGGCGGGCGGCCTCGACGACCAGCGCCTCGGCGAGCGCGAGGTTCGCCGCCTTGTCGGCGCCCGCCCGCATCTGCACGCAGGCGGCGAGGAACGGCTCGCGGTGCGCCGACATGCGACCCGGCTATCCCGCACGGTCGCACCCCGCAACCGCGGGGTCAGACCTCTTCGAGCACCTTCTGCCACGCCAGCGCCCGCACCCCGGGGGCGACCGCCTGCATCCTGGATCCGCCCGCGGGCGCCTCGTGAGCGAGGAACATCGCGACGCGCCCGGGTCGCGCACGGCCCATGGCCTCGGCGAGCCGCTGCATCGGTACGGCCATCGCCGGCGTGACGGTCCTCCCCGCCTTGCACTCGATCAGCGCGACGGATCCGCCACGTCCCGGCACCAGGAAGTCGACCTCCAGCCCCTGCTGGTCCCGGAAGTACCAGATCTCGCGCCGGAGCCCCGCGGCGAGCTGTTTCTTCGCGATCTCCGCGGCGACGAAGCCCTCGAAGAGCGCGCCGCGAAACGGCGAGCGCGCGAGGTCGGCCGCCGTCTCGACCCCGAGGAGGTGGCAGGCGAGGCCGGAGTCGGCGACGTAGACCTTGGGCGACTTGACGAGTCGCTTCCCGAGATTCTCGTAGAAGGGCGGCACGATCAGGACTTGTCCGGTCGCCTCGAGCACGCCGAGCCACTGGGTGATCGTCGGCACGCTCACGCCGAGCGGGGCCGCGAAGTCGGTCCGGTTCAGGACCTGCCCATGACGGCTCGCGACCAGCGCGAGAAAGCGGCGGAACGTGGACAGGTCCTTCACGGCGGTGACGGCGCGTACGTCCCGCTCCAGGTAGGTCTGCAGGTAGGAGCGGAACCAGAGGGAAGCCGCCCGGGGACGGGCAACGACCTCGGGGTACCCGCCCCGCAGGAGCGTCACCTTCGCCGTCTCGCGCGAAGACAGCGGCAGCAGCTGCAGGATCGCGGCCCGGCCCGCCATCGACTCGGTCACCCCGCGCATGAGCGGCGACTCCTGCGACCCGGTGAGAACCCACTGGCCGGTGCGCCGCGGCCGCCGATCGATGCGCGTGCGCACGAACGCGAACAGTTCGGGGACGTTCTGCACCTCGTCGAGGACGACCGGCGGCTCGAGTTCGTCGAGGAAGCCCTGGGGATCGGCGCGGACCCGCGCGACGACGTCGGGGTCCTCGAGCAGGACGTAGCTCGCTCCGGGCAGGAGGTGTCGGAGCAGCCACGTCTTCCCCGCCCGACGGGGGCCGGTCAGGACGACCGCGGGGAAAGCCCGCATCGCCCTGGACACCTGCGCTTCGAGCGCTCGGCGGAGATACCGCATGCTTGAGAATCCTAAAGTGCCACTTTAGAAACCTCAAGCTGCCGGGCGCGCGGGAGCCGCGGCCCGGGGCCGCTCACTGCAGGACGAGCTTCGCGGCCTTCTCGAGGATCGCCTCCGCCACCTTCTCCGGGTCGGCGTGGTAGGTGCCGCGCAGGATCTCGTCGCGCAGACGCTCGACCCGGCGCCGCCGCTCCGCCGCGGCCTCTCGTGCCGCCTGCTCGGCGCGGGCGGCCTCCTCGCTCGCGACGCGCCTCCGACGCGCGGCGGGGCAGGCTTCGTTGCTCGTCGCATCGGACCGGCGCTCCCGTCCGGGAGTCGCCGGCCGCGCCGGCCGCCGGGGTCGTCTCGAGTCCGCCATCGAAGGGCTTCAGCGGTCGCGCCGTCCGAGCCCTTTAGCGCGCGGCGATCGCGTCAGTCGAAGAGGTCGCCGTTGCCGCGGAGCTCGGTGAGCGCGACGCGCAGACGCGACATCGCCTGGCCATGCAACTGCGATATGCGGCCCTCGGTGAGGCGCATCGCGTCCGCGACCTCGCGCATCGTGAGGCCCTCGAAATAGTAGAGCGAGACCGCGAGGCGCTCCTTCTCGGGCAGGGCCTCGATCGCGCGGGCCAGCAGGCCG
>JAGWVP010000526.1 GCA_018970825.1 bacterium
CTCCTCCGCGGGGAGCCCGGCGAGGCCGCGGCGGGCCACCGCCTCGCCGAGAGAGGCGGCGAGTCCCGCCGCCTGCGCGGGCATCGGTCGGTCGTCGTCGAATCCGAGCCAGGCGCCGAGGACGAGCGACGGGGACCAGCCGACCCACCACTGGTCGCGGAGCCCCTCGCTCGCTCCGGAGCGGACGACGAGGGCCCCGGCCGCGCCCGACGGGCCGGACTCCCCGGCGCGGGGCCGACGGTGTGCGCGCGCGAAGGTCGCGTGCACCACCCACGTCGGCGCCGGGTCCGCGATGCGCGCGTGACGCGGCCCCGCCCGCAGCCGATCCGCACCGGCCGCGGTCTTCGCTCCCTCCACCGCACCGGGTGCGGGCACCCGACCGAGTCCGGGAAAGACCGCGAAGGACGCGACCGCGTCGAGCAGCGAGGCCTCGAAGGACCCGGTCGACACCGCCGGGCCGGTCGGCAACGGCTCGCGGGCGAGCGGCAGCGCACGACCGGCCGACGCGAGCTTCGCATGGCCGAGCCGGGCGGCGACCCGTGCCGCGGGGGCCCGCAGGCTCTCGACCATCGCCTCGCGGACGGAGACCGAACCGCCCGACGTGCGACCGGGGTCCTCGATCGTCCAGTGCTCGCCTCCGTCGTCGAGCGAAAGTGGACCGTCGTCGAGCAGCGTCGCGGTCGTCACCCCCGACGACGGGTCGGCGATCGTCGCGAGCCACGCGAAGGGCAGGAACAGCGTCCCGATCGGACGGTGCGCCTGCACCGCGTGGTCGAGTTCGCTCGTGCGGAAGTCGCGCCCGCCGACCAGCGCCCGCACGGCCCCGTCGCGCGGGTCGATGCCCACCACGCCGGCCTGGAGCCCGCGCAGGGCCGGCAGCCGGGTCTCGGCACGGCGAAGCACGTTCGCGACCTCGTGCTCGGCGGCCCGCTGCAGGCGGAGGTCGAGGGTCGTGAAGACCGCCGTCCCGGTCTCGAGCCGCTCGTAAGGAAGCCCGCGAGCGTCGAGGTCGCGTCGCACCTGCTGGACGAAGAAGACGTCGGCGGGCGCCGCACGCCGCGGCGACCCGGGCATCGGCTCGGCGCGCGCGGCCTCGGCCTGGGCCTCGCCGATCCAGCCGTTGTCGACCATCTGCGCGAGCACCTGGTCTCGGCGAGCGCGCGCCTGCTCGGGATGGCGAAGCGGCGACAGCGCGTTCGGCGAGCGGATGATGCCCGCGAGCGTCGCCGACTCCCCGACCGTGAGACTCCCGACCGGCTTGCCGAAGAAGACGCGCGACGCCTCGGCGAGACCGTGGATCCCGACGCCGCCGTCGTGCCCGAGGTAGACGTTCGAGAGGTAGCATTCGATGATTTCGCGCTTGCCGAAGCGCGCCTCGAGCAGGAGGGCCATCGGGATCTCGCGCAGCTTCCGCAGGAACGTGCGCTCCTGCGAGAGGAAGTGGTTCTTCACCACCTGCTGGGTGATCGTGCTGCCGCCCTGCCGCACGCCGCCGGCGGCCCAGTTCACCCGGAGCGCCCGCAGGAGGGACCCGACGTCGAGCCCGGGGTGGCCGAGGAAGCGGGCATCCTCGGCCGCGAGCACCGCGTCGACCGCGTGGGTGGGTGCATCCTGGAGCCGGAACGGAGCGCGCGGACTCCAGGTCTCGTCGAGGACGCCTTCGAGCGGCCGCCGGTCGAGCTCGATCACGTCGCTCGCGCCGCCGTCGTCCCGGTCGATCGCGACCACCCGCGAGCCCTCGAGCCGGAGTGCGGCACGCGTCGCGGGCCGGTCGCTCCAGGCCCCGGGACGAGGCGACGGGCGCAGGAAGACCTCGACGCGGTCCGGGGAACGACGGAAGTCGCCGGGCTCGACCAGTCCCCCCGGGACGCGCCGGTAGCCGAGCGCCTCGAGTTCCCGCTCCACGCCGAGCGCGTCCACGTCCGACCCGAGGGGAATCCGCAGCGGCGCGGCGAGGAAGCGCACGCGGTCACGGCATCGGCCGTCGCGAAATCCTTCGACGACCTGGCGGTCGAGACGAACGGCGGTCGCACCCAGCAGCGACACCGCGACGAAGGCGAGCAGCCGTCCCCGCCGCCTTCGCGGCGCGGGCCGGTCGTCCTCCTCGTCGCCCCGCACGCGCGCAATCTACCGGCGCGGCCCCCACGCCGCCAAGCGAAGAGGGGCGGCGCCGCCTTCGCGGGACCGCCCCTTCCCTCCCGGGGGGCCGAGTGCGGCGAGTCTCCGCTCAGTTCAACTGGTAGGTCGCCCGCAACCAGATCTGGTCGCGGTCGCGGAAGTAGCCCACGCCGAGAAAGCCGTTGTTGATGCTGCCGAAGGTGTGGATGTTCACGTACTTCGTGTTCAGCAGGAACGAGTCGGTCACGCGGAAGGTGACCTCCGGCATGAAGACCAGGCCGCCCACGCCGGTCGCGATCGTCGTGATGGCCGGGTGCAGACGGCCGTGCATGTAGTCGGTCTCGAGATGCGTCTGGACGAACCAGTCGAAGGGCGGCAGGTTCACGAAGTCGCACTTGCCGGGGCCGCCGTCGCAGCCCTCGTACACCGAGCCGGCCGGGAGGCCGCCCTCCTTCTGGCGGCGGATCGCCGACGGCTTCAGGATGCCCGACGCCCGGTAGTCCTTGGTGTCGGTCTCGTCGAGGTTCGCGGCGAACACGAAGGCCGTCACCCAGATGAAACTGTTCGTCGGGTTGAGGGCGCGGATGAAGATGTTGCGGTCGAATCCGAGTTCCCCGCGC
>JAGWVP010000006.1 GCA_018970825.1 bacterium
TGGTAGGCGACCTTCGCCTGGCCGAGCAGGTCGTTCGGCAGCGTGCAGCGCAGCGCTTCGACGTCGATGCCGTAGACGTCCGCCGCGTTGAGTCCGAAGATGCGGCGCTTGATGTCGGGCGTGATCTGCGGGTAGCCGAACTCGTCCATCATCGACTGCGGCATCTGGAAGGTCTTGAGCGCGTCGATCTGCCACTGCGGCGAGCCGTACCAGATCGAGTCGGTGCCCCAGAGGATGTGGTCGGCGCCGAAGGTCGTGACGAGTTTGCCGAGCAGGTGCCCGACGCGCTCGACCGCGTTGTCCGCCAGCACGGCACTCGCGAAGATCGCGCCCAGCTCCGGGTAGACGTTGGTCGCCTGCGGGATCTCCTCGCGCTTCAGCCGGCAGAGCTCGTCGAGGTACTCGAAGCCGGAGTGGTAGATCGCGAACTTCATGTCGGGCCAGTCGCGCGCGACCTTGGGCACGTCGCGCGGCTTGATGTGCTCGGGGTCGAAGATCCCGAGCCGCAGGCCCTTGTGGGTGTTGACGACGTGGAGGCCGAGCCGCCGGGCCTCCTCGATCATCGGGTAGGAGACCTCCTCGTCGTCGAGCCACCAGGGCTTCACGTCGGCGCCGAAGAGACCGTAGCCCGCGCCGGTGTAGGTCTTGAGCGCCCGGCAGTCGAGGTCGCGCACCAGGTGTTCCATGTCGGAGATGAGCGTCCCGGTATCGGCGTTCTTCGGGAAGTTCGGGGTCAGCATCCCCTGGGTGATCACGCGCTGCGAGGCGCCGAGCCGGTTGGCGACGTCGCGCGTGGCCGCCATCGAGTCGTTGCTGATGAGCTGGGTCGCGGCATTGGGGGCGGGGATGCCGCTCATCATCGCGACCGCGGTCTCGGAGTCGAGGAAGATCTCCTTCAGGTAGTTCGCCTGCGAGAGCTCGTTGATGTCGCCGGGGTGACAGCTGCCGTCGGCGAGCGTCTCGGGTGCGCAGATCCGGAAGCCCTTGAAGAAGTCGACCAGGGCCGGGTTGGTCGCGAGCGCGCCGTCGAGGTCGGCGTGGTGCGTCTGCACGTCGACGATGAAGTACTCGGCCGAGAAGGCCTCGCGCGCGGCCGCGGGATCCCGCGTCGCGCACTCGTTCACGACGAAGCCGCCGTCGCTCGAGGAGTTCCCGCAGCCGTTCACGAGGTTGATCGCGGCGAGCGCGGTCGCGGTGCCGCAGGCCGACTGCAGGAAGCGTCGTCGCGACCAGCCGAGCGCAGCCGCGCGCTCGTCCGCCATCTCGCGGACGAGGTCCTCGATCACCTTCTGCTTCGGCGTCTGCGGGTTCGGGTAGAACTCGCTGTTCGAGACGAACTGGTTCGGGATCGGCAGGCCGCCGTCGTACCGTTCGTCGTCCTGGGTCTTGCGGCTGGTGCGAAGCAGCATGAAACGCTCCTCGGGAGGGTGGGACGGCGCGCGCCGGCGGGTCGCCGGTCTGTACCGCCCGGTCTACGGATCTCCCGGCTACGACGGTCCGGCGGGCGGGGTCAACCTCCTTTCATCGCGCGCCGTGCCCAGTCGGGCCGACGCGGCGCGGCATTCGCCGGTCGGCCGCCGCGCGCGAGGACCGGGCATTTCCCGACTCGCAGCGTTCGGCCGCCCGGGTGTAGCGATCGCGGGATGAGAGCGAGTCGATCGACGACCGGCGTTCGCTCGGCGACCACCGCCGCCGGCCTCTTCCTCCTGCTCGGGCTCGCGGACGTCGCGTCCGCAGAACCTGCCCTGCCGTCGCTCGTCGGCGAGCTCGCGCCCGACTCGACGCTGGTCGCCTGCGCCCGCGCCAGCGAGCGCGTCGAGGTCGCGGCGAATGCCCACCTCGACCCCGCCTGCACCTACACCGCCGGCTTCGACGTGGTCGCCTCGAACGTCGTGCTCGACTGCCGCGGGGCCGAGATCCGCAGTCCCGGGACGAGCGGTCGCGGCATTCACGTCAAGGCTCCCGCCGACGTGGCGCTGTCGGGCGTGGTCGTGCGCAACTGCGTCGTCGGCGGGTTCCTGAACGGCATCCGCGTGAGCCGCACCGGCTTCAAGGAGCTCGCCGCGGGCGCCGAGTACGACGCGGCCTTCTCGAACGTCCTGGTCGAGAACGGGATCGTCGAGGACACGCGCGGCAGCGGCATCTTCGTCGACGGCTACGTGACCGGCGTCACGCTGCGCGACCTCGAGATCCGTCGCGCGGGCAGCGTCGGCATCTACCTGGAGGCCGGCTCGAAGGGCAACGCGATCCTCTCGAATCACGTCCACCACAACGGGTACGCGGACGTCCTCCCGGGCGGTACGCCGTTTCCGCTCGGCGGGATCCCTTTCCGCTACCGCGGGACGGGCCGCGAGGGCATCGCGATCGACGGCTCGCGCGACAACCGCGTGGTCGGCAACCGCATCCACGACGACGCGGCAGGAGGCATCTTCCTCTACAAGAACTGCGGCGAGGACGTGACCTCGGACCCCGCGGGCTGGTGGACGCGCCGCTACGGCGCCGACGGCAACCAGGTCCTGCGCAACCGCGTCTCGGACGAGCGCACCGGCGTCTGGATCGCGTCGCGCGCCTCCGAGAACCAGCTCTTCATGGACTGCAGCGATCCCGCCTACGTCTCCGACGCCTCGACGCGCGTCCACGAGGACTTCGCCGACGGCACGCTCGTGCGCGGCAACGTCTTCGAGGACGTCGAGTTCGGAGTGCGCGTCGAGGACGACGGTGCCCGCGTGCAGCGCAACCGCTTCCGCGGCTCGGGCTCGACCCGGTCGATCGTGGTCGGGACGCGCCAGCGCACTCGGGTGCTCGGTCGCCCCGTCGCCGGCACGGTGGTCGATCGCAATCGATCGGAGCTCCCCTCGTCCGCCGGGCCGTTCGCCTGGATCCACGGCGAGACCGGCACGACCTTCACGGGCAACCACGCGTCGGACGGCGAGGTGCCGGCGCTCGTCCCCGGGACCGAGCCGCCGATCGGGCCCTTCCTGTTCGCGCAGGAGGTCTGGATCGATCCCTACCCGCTCGACGACGTGCTGCGCCTGAACGACCTGCAGGTGCTCGGGACCCACAACAGCTACCACGTGCAGGTGCGACCCGAGATCTTCGGGCTGCTCGAGGCGTACAGCAAGCCGCTCGCCGAGTCGCTCGAGTATTCGCACCGCCCGCTGCCGCAGCAGTTCGGCGAACTCGGCATCCGCGCGATCGAGCTCGACGTCTTCGCCGACCCGGCGGGCGGCCGCTACGCCGATCCCGCGGGGGCTCGATTCGCCGGCATTCCCGAGGATCTCCGGCCGAACATGGTCGAGGCCGGAATGAAGGTCCTGCACGTGCAGGACATCGACTACCGCTCGACCTGCCGCACGCTGAAGGCCTGCCTCTCGCTCGTGCGCGACTGGTCGGACGCCCATCCCGGGCATGCTCCGATCATGATCCAGATCGAGGCCAAGGACGACCCGATCCCCGATCCGTACGATCTCGGCTTCGTCGTGCCGCTGCCGTTCGGCGCGGCCGAGTTCGACGCGCTCGACGCGGAGATCCGCTCGGTCCTCCCCGACGACAAGCTGATCACGCCCGACGACGTGCGAGGCAGCCACCCGACGCTCGAGGAGGCGATCCTGCAGGACGGCTGGCCGACGCTGCGCGAGAGCCGCGGCAAGGTCCTCTTCACGCTCGACAACGGCGGCGGCTACCTCGAGGACTACGTCTCCGGGCACCCGTCCCTCTCGGGTCGCGTGCTGTTCGTCTCGGCGCCCCGGGGGACGCCGGAGGCTGCGTTCCTCAAGCTGAACGACCCGGTCGGCAGCCAGCAGGCGATCCGCGACGCGGTCGCCGCCGGATACATCGTCCGCACCCGCGCCGACGGCGACACGGTGCAGGCGCGGACCGGCGACACCACCCAGCGCGAGGCCGCGCTCGCGAGCGGCGCCCACTTCGTGAGCACCGACTACCCCGAGCCCGACCCGCGCTTCACCGACTACTCGGTCGCGATTCCCGGCGGGACGCCGGCGCGATGCAACCCGGTGCGTCAGCCGGCCGGCTGCGCGTCGCAGGACGTCGAGAACCCCGCGGCGCTCGACGACCTGCCCGGGGACTGACGGGGCGGCTCCGGAGAGGATCTTCCCGACCCGGGGTTCGCGAGTCCCGACGGGGCGCGGAAGGGAGGCGCACCCCGACCCGGATCCGCGTCGGTGCGGACGGTCTCTCCGCGCCCCGCGGTCGGGCGACTAGGCGCGGACGAGCCGCCCGGGGCGCGCGCCGGTCGGCTCGCCGTCCTCGAACGTGACCTCTCCCGAGACGACGGTCGCGCGGTAGCCGTCGACCCGCTGGGTGAGCCTGCGCCCGGACGCCGGCAGGTCGAAGATCATCTCGGGCGCGTGCAGGTGCAGGCGGTCGAGGTCGATCAGGTTCAGGTCGGCCTTCTTCCCGGGCTCGATCGTGCCGCGGTCCGCGAGGCCGTAGACCTCGGCCGTGCGCCCGGTCTGGAGCCGCACCGCGGTCTCGAGCGGGATGCGCGGGCCGCGGCTGCGGTCGCGCACCCAGTGCGTGAGCAGGTAGGTCGGCATGCTCGCGTCGCAGATGAGCCCGCAGTGCGCCCCGCCGTCGGACAACCCGAGCACGGTCGAGGGGTGCAGCATCATCTCGCGGATCGCCTCGTGGTCGTAGTCGACGTAGTTGGCGAGCGGCGCGAACAGGAACGCGCGGCCGTCGTCGGCGAGCATGAGGTCGAGGGCGACCTCTTCCGGGCGCCGCCCCTCGCGCGAGGCGATCGACGCGACGCTGCGCTCGGCCGGCGGCTCGTAGTCGGGCGTTTCGCCGAGCGGGAACATCTGCGCCCAGTTCGACAGCAGCATGGCGACGATCGGGTTCGAGGCGTCGGGGCGCTCGGAGAGGAGCCGCGTCCGGACGACCGGCGTGCGCATGCGCGCGACGCGCTCGGCGAGCGGCAGCGCCGCGAGCTCGTCGCGGTAGACCGGGTGGAGCAGGAAGGGGTGGAAGGAGCTCTGCAGCCCGTAGAGCATGCCGGTCGGGCGCGCCGGGACCTGCGGGACGATGCGCAGTCCCTGCGCGGAGAGCTCCTGCACCCGGCGCAGCGTGTCGCGCCACTCGGTGCGCTGGAAGGCGGTCTGCGCGAGCGCGAAGGTGATCGCGCGCCCGGTCGCCGCGCAGTACTCGCGCATCCAGGTCAGGTCGGGCTCCTGCCCCTGGCAGTCCGACACCATCTCGAAGACGCCGTGGCCGGCCTCGCCGAGCGCACGCCCGATGCCGACCAGCTCGGCGGGCGAGGACGCGGTGCCGGGCACGAGCCCGTGCTTCGAGCGGTGCAGGATCGTGCGCGACGTCGAGAAGCCGATCGCGCCGGCGTCGAGCGCCTCGCGCACGAGGCGCGACATCTCGGCGATCTCGGCCTCGCTCACGTCGTCGTCGTGCGCGCGCTGGCCCAGCACGTAGGCGCGCAGCGCGCAGTGCGGCACCTGCGCCGCGACGTCGAGGACGCGCGGCATCGCGTCGAGCGCGTCGAGGTACTCGGGGAAGGACTCCCAGGTCCACTCGATGCCTTCGTGGAGGGCGGTGCCGGGGATGTCCTCGACGCCCTCCATCAGCTCGACGAGGAAGTCCTCCTGCCCCGGGCGCCGCGGCGCGAACCCGACGCCGCAGTTGCCCATCACGAGCGTCGTCACGCCGTGCCAGCTCGACGGCGCGAGCACCGGGTCCCACGTCACCTGCCCGTCGTAGTGGGTGTGGATGTCGACCCAGCCCGGTGCCACCACGAGGCCGCGCGCGTCGATCTCGCGACGCCCGCGCGACTCGACGCGGCCCGCGGCGGAGATGCGCCCGCCGTCGACGGCGACGTCGCCCTCGAAGCGCTCGCGGCCGGTGCCGTCGACGATCGTGCCGTGGCGGATGACGAGGTCGTGCATGGGAAGCCTCCGGGCGCGAGGTGCGCCACCCCGGGGCTTACGCGCGGAGGGACGGACTGTCGAGCGATCGCGCCCCGGGTGCGCCGCCGGGTCCTTCAGGCCGGTTCGGCGAACACGTCCTCGGCACGCAGGTCGAGTCCGGGAAGCCTCCTGGAGGCGACGGCGCCGCTCGAGACCCGCGCCGCGCGTTCGAACTCGCCGTCGACCAGCGACAGGACCTCGATCGAGCGACGCTCCGGGTCGACGATCCAGTATTCGGAGACGCCGTTGCCTGCGTAGATCGTCCGCTTCTCGATCGTGTCGCGCGTGCGACTCGAAGGCGAAATCGTCTCGACGACGAGGTCCGGGACGACCCGGAGGAAGCCGTCGAGGCATGGCAGCAGCGACATGGTCTCGAGGTGCGTGCCGCCTGCATCGCCATCCTCGCGTCATGGCCCCGCATGGCGCGGTGCAGCGGGCCGGAGCGCGGCGGAAGGCGCTTCAGGGCGCGGTGCGGCTCTCGAGTGCCGCGATCGCGCGGTCGAGGAACGGGGCCTGGTCGGGGTGCAGCAGTTCGCGCGCGCGCTCCAGGCTCACGAACTCGACGCGATCGACCTCCCACGATCCCGGCGCGAGCACGCGATCGACGGGCGCCTCGAGCGGGCGAGCAAGGAAGGCGACCACCGTCTTCCGCGTGCGCGCGTAGTCGGCTTCGCCGAGTGCCGCCACGACCTCGCACGCGACGCCGGTCTCCTCGAGCGTCTCGCGCACGGCCGCGGCCGCCTCGTCCTCGCCTTCGTCGGGCAGGCCCTTGGGGATCGACCACGGCGAGCGGCGGTTGTAGGCGCCGCTCGGGTGGACGAGCAGCACGCAGGGCTCCCCGTCGATCGTCGTCACGACCAGACAGCCCGCCGATCGCGGTCGCGGTTTCGCGGTCCGGGGCACGTGCACGCAGCGTCGCACGCGTGATAGGGGGCGTCCATGGTCGTCGTCACCAATCGCATCCCCGTCAGCCAGGGCCACGAGATCGACTTCGAGGACCGCTTCAAGCGCCGCGTCCACCTGGTCGACCAGCACCCCGGCTTCATCCGCAACGAGGTTCACCGGCCGCGACCGATGAAGTTCGACCACGAGACCGGCGGCTGGAAGGACGATCCCGGTGGCGAGGGCTACTACGAGGTGAAGACCTGGTGGCGCTCGCTCGACGACTTCGTCGCCTGGACGAAGAGCCCGTCGTTCGCCGAGGCCCACTCGAGTCGCCCGCCCAAGGAGATGTTCCGCGGGCCGAACGTGCTCGAGGTCCACGAGATCGTGACCAGCACCGACCTGCCGGAGGGCTGACGCCATGAACCCGTCGACGTCGTCGGAACCGCGTTCGCCGGGCGCGCTCCTCGCGCGCCGTGTCGCCCTCGGCGTGTCGATCGCCGCGTCGGTCGCCCTCGCGATCGCGGCCTGCACCGCGCCGCCCGCTCCCCGTGGCCCGACCGCGGCCTCCGCTTCCGGCGCGGCGGCGACCGCCGCAGCCGGTGCCGCCCCGGTCGCCGACGCCTACCCCACCCGCGTCTGGTGGGGCGACGAGCACGTCCACAGCGGCTGGTCCGGCGACGCCGGACTCGCCGGCACGATCCTCTCGCCCGAGGACGCGGTGCGCTTCGTCCGCGGCGAGGAACTGACGTCGAACACCGGGCAGAAGGCGAAGCTCGCCCAGCCGCTCGACTGGGTGGTCGTCACCGACCACAGCGACGCGATGGGCGTCATCAACGAGGTGCGCGCCGGTGCGCCCGAGTTCCTCGCCGACCCGACGTCGAAGCGCTGGGGCGAGATGATGAAGGAGGGCGGCGAGGCCGGGCAGAAGGCGGCACGGGAGGCCGTCACCGCGCAGGCGAACGGCCGGCTGCCCAAGCCCTTCATGGATCCCAAGTGGATGGTCTCCGCATGGGAGAAGACCATCGACGTGATGGAGCGCTACGACGAACCGGGCCGCTTCACCGCCTTCATCGGCTACGAGTGGACCTCGAACGCGGTCGCGGGCGACAACCTCCACCGCAACGTGATCTTCCGCGACGGCGGGGCCCGGGCCCGCCAGGTGCTCCCCCTCACCACCTTCCAGAGCCGCGACCCCGCGACGCTCTGGGCCTGGCTCGCCGCCTACGAGACGAAGACCGGCGGCAAGGTGCTCGCGATCCCCCACAACGGGAACCTCTCGAACGGCCGCATGTTCGAGGAGAAGACCTACGACGGCGGCGCGATCGACCGCGCATGGGCCGAGGCGCGTGCGCGCTGGGAGCCTCTCTTCGAACTCTACCAGTACAAGGGCCAGAGCGAGGCGCACCCGGCGCTGTCGCCGACCGACGAGTTCGCGCGCTTCGAGCTGTGGGACACGGCGAACCTCGACGGCGTGGCGAAGAAGCCCGGCATGCTCCGCACCGAGTACTGGCGCGAGGCGCTCGGGGCGGGCCTGCGCCTGCAGGGCTCGCTCGGCGTGAACCCGTTTCGCCTGGGCGCGGTCGCCGGCACCGACACGCACACCGGCCTGAGCGCGCCGATCGAGGACGACTTCTGGGGCAAGTTCCCGTCCAACGAGCCGAGCCCGGACCGCTGGGAGCGCGTCTACAAGAAGGAGCAGTCCGGCTACGTCCGCCGCGACTGGACGCTGGGCGCGCAGGGCTACACCGGCGTCTGGGCGGTCGCGAACACGCGCGAGGCGCTGTGGGACGCGATGATGCGGCGGGAGACCTACGCCACGTCGGGACCGCGCATCACGGTGCGCTTCTTCGGCGGCTGGGACTTCGTGGACGCGGAGATGCAGGGCCCGGACCTGGTCGCGGCCGGCTACTCCCGCGGCGTGCCGATGGGGGGCTCGCTCCGCGGCGCGAAGGGGCGCCGCCCGACTTTCCTCGTCGCGGCGACCAAGGCTCCCGGGGGCGCGAATCTCGACCGCGCCCAGGTCGTGAAGGGCTGGGTCGACGCGAGCGGCAAGCAGCACGAGCGCATCTGGGACGTCGCGTGGAGCGATGCCGACCGTCGTCGCCCGGTGCGCGGCAAGGTGCCCCCGGTCGGCGACACGGTCGACCTCGCGCGCGCGACCTACACGAACGACATCGGGGCGACCGAACTCTTCGCGCACTTCGAGGACCCGGAGTTCGACCCCCGCCAGCGGGCGTTCTACTACCTGCGCGTGCTCGAGATCCCGACGCCGCGCTGGACCGCGTTCGACGCGGTTCGCTACGGCGTGAAGCCCACGGCCGACGTCACGATGAAGCAGCAGGAGCGCGCCGCGACCTCGCCCATCTGGTACGACCCGGCATGAGCCGTCGGGCGAGGAGCCCCGTCGCCGCGAGGCGAGCGGCCCCCGCTGCCCCGGCGTCGGCTCCCTTGCCGCCCGCGCCGCATCGACCGTGCGGCGGCTGAGATCGCTTCTCGCCGAGCCCCTGCTGCACTTCCTGCTGCTCGGGGCGGCCCTCTTCGCGGTGTACCGTCGCGTCGCGCCCGGCGGCGAGTCGCGCCGCATCGTGCTGCGGGCGCCGCAGGTCGCGGGGATCGCCGACGAGTTCCGATCGACCTGGGGTCGCGAGCCCTCCGCGGCGGAGCTCGACGCGCTGGTCGAGTCCGCCGTCCGCGACGAGATCGCCTGGCGCGAGGGCGTCGCGCTGGGGCTCGACCGCGACGACCCGGTGATCCGGCGCCGCGTTCGCCAGAAGCTCGAGGTCATGACCGAGGAGTCGCTCGCAGCGCCTCCGCCCGGCGACCGCGAACTCGAAGCCTGGCTGGCCGGCCATCCCGACGCCTTCCGCCGGCCCGCGAGGGTGACCTGGCAGCAGGTACTGGTCGCGCCGGGCGACGGGCGAGGCGTCGACGTCGACGGGCGGACGGCGGCGATCCGGGCCGCGCTCGCGCGCGGCGAGCCGGCCGTGTCCCTCGGCGAGAACACGCTCCTTCCGCGGCGCGGCGACGACGTCGGGCTCGACCTCGTCGCGCGCGATTTCGGGCCCGGGTTCGCCGAGTCGCTCGGTGGGCTGCCGCTCGGCGAGTGGAGCGGCCCGGTCGCGTCGGGGGTCGGGCTCCACCTGGTGCGCGTCGAGCGGCGCACGCCGGCCTCGATGCCGCCGCTCGAGGAAGTGCGCGCCGCGGTCGCCCGCGAACTCGAGGCGGATCGACGCCGGCGCGCCCTCGAGGAGAGCTACCGTCGGCTGCGGGCGGAGTACGACGTCGTCGTCGAGACGGCGCCGGCAGCGGGAGCCGGGGAGTGATGACTTCGCGGCGGGTCGTCCACGCGCCTTCGGCGGGGGCCCGTGTCGTGCCCGGGTCGCGGAATCTCGTGGCGGCCCTCGCGATCGCGCTCCTCGGGTCGCTGCTGCTCGCGCTGCTCGCGTTGCCGTCGTCGGCCCGGGCCGACGACCTGCGCCCCGCCTACCTGCAGCTCGTCGAACGGGCCGACGACACCTGGGACGTGTCGTGGAAGGTCCCCGCGATCGACGAGACGACGACGCTCGCGATCCGGCCGGAGTTCCCTCCCGGGACCGAGGTGGTGACCCCGGTGCGCCGGGCCTGGGCGGAGGGCACCGCGATGCTCGGCTGGACGGTCCGGGTTCCCGGCGGACTCGCCGGGCGCACGGTCGAGATCCCGGGGCTCTCGTCGAGTCGCACGGAGGTGATCGCCCGGATCGTGCGTCGCGACGGGAGCGAGCACGTGGAACGCATCTCGCCGGCCGCGCCCGTGCTCGCCGTCGGCTCGGAGCCGGGCTCCCCCGAGGTCGCTCGAACCTACGGCCGGCTCGGGGTGGAGCACATCCTGGGCAGCCTCGACCACCTCTTGTTCCTGCTGTCGCTCTGCCTGCTGGTCGGCGACGGCCGGCAACTGGTCGCGACGATCACCGCCTTCACCCTCGCACACAGCATCACGCTCGGCCTGGCCGCCCTCGGCTTGCTCGACGTCCCGCGGCCGCCGATCGAAGCCGCGATCGCGCTCAGCATCGCCATCGTCGCGGCCGAGATCGTGCGCGCGGCGCGGGGTCGCCCCGGCGCGGCCGAGCGCCGCCCGTGGTTGCTCGCGTTCGCGTTCGGCCTGCTGCACGGGCTCGGTTTCGCCGCGGCGCTGGCCGAGGTCGGGCTGCCGCGGGCGTCGATCCCTGTGGCGCTTCTGTTCTTCAACCTGGGAGTCGAGGCGGGCCAACTCGCCTTCGTCGCGCTCGTCTTCACCGTCCATCGGCTGACCGAGGCGCTCGCGCTCCGGATGCGGTGGTCGAGCGGCGCCGCGCTCCGCGTCGGCGCGGCCTACGCGATCGGTGCGTTCGCGAGCGCGTGGGTGTTCGAGCGCGTCGCCGGCTTCTGGCGCGCGGGCTGAGGCCCGAGGCGCGATTCAGGGGGCGCCGAAGCCCGCGAAGAGGTCCTCGACCGCCGGATCGAGGTCGGTCAGGAGCGGTCGTCCACGGACGAGCGGGGAATCGCGCGCGAGAGGCACGCCGGCCATGGCAGGGAGCGCCAGTCGAGGACGCTTGCGAGCGGTCGTCGCCCGTGTGCAGGAGTCGGCCATGGCGAAGCACGACGACGACCGTGTCCCCGACTCGCTCACCCGGTCCGCGCGCCCGCGCAAGGCGCGCGAGATCGCACCCGGCATCCACTTCCTCGCGGGCTTCGGCAACACGACCTTCGTCGTCGGACGAGAGGCGGTCGCGGTCGTCGATCCCGGGCTCTTCGCGAGCGGGCCGCGGGTGGTCGAGGAACTCCGAGGGATCACCGACCTGCCGGTGCGCTGGGTGATCTACACGCACGGCCACTACGACCACGCCTTCGGCACGCCGGCGCTGCTCGAGGACGCCGAGGCGCGCGGGCACGCCGCACCCGGGATCGTCGGGCACGTGAACGTGGCGCGTCGCTTCGCGCGCTACGCGAAGACGGCGGGGCACCTCGCCAAGACCTTCGACTTCCAGTTCGCGAGTTGGGGCCCGGGCGGCGGCGACGTCGTTCGCCGTGCGCGCTACTGCCCGCCGACCGTCGAGTTCACCGACGCGATCACGCTCGACGGACTCGGCGGCCGCCCGATCGAGTGCCGCCACGGACTCGGCGAGACCGACGACCACGCCTGGGTCTGGGTGCCCGACGCGCGCGTCGTGGTGGGCGGCGACTTCATCGTGTCGTCGCTGCCGAACGCCGGGACGCCGTTCCGGGTGCAGCGCTACGTGCTCGAGTGGGCGGAGGCGCTGGAGGCGATGGCCGCGGTCTCGCCGCTCGCGGTCGTGAGCGGCCACGGCGGTGTCTACACCGAGGACGCGACCGAGATGCTCGCGACGACCGCCCGCGCGCTCCGCTGGCTCGACGCGGAGGTCGTGCGACGCATCAACGAGGGCCAGTGGCAGGAGCAGATCCTCGCCGAGGTCGAGCTGCCGGCGGACCTCGCCGGGAGCCCGTACCTCCAGCCGCTCTACGGCTGCACCGCGTTCGCGGTACGCGACCTGCTCCGCCGCTACATGGGCTGGTACGACGGCAACCCGTCGATGCTGTTTCCGTCGACGCGCGCCTCGATCGCCCGCGAGGTCGTGGACCTCGCGGGCGGCGTCGACGCGATCCTGCGGCGCGCGGACGAGCTCGCGCGCGGCGGCGCCGCCGAGCAGCAGCGCGCGCTCCACCTGGTCGACTTCGCGATCCACGACGGCCGCGAGAAGGTCGCCGAGGCGAGGCGCCGCAAGGCGGACCTGCTCGAGGCGCGCGCCTCGGGCGAGCGCTCCTTCGTCGCGGGCAACGTGCTTCGGTCGGCCGCGGTGCTCGAGCGGGAGGCCGTCGGCAAGGCCTGAGCGGGTCCCGGGCTCGCTCGAGGGGGTCCGGCGTCGGAGGCCGGCCGGATTTCCGGCCGTTCGAGGGAAACAGTGGTTGACTCCGCTTTCGTCGTCGAACTATCCCGGTCCGGACGCCGGGACGAGGAGTCCCGGCCCCCCGAGGAAAGGAATTCGCGTGCACGACCACGATCTTCCCACGACCTCCCGCCGGTTCGCCCTGCACCCCCCGGGGAGGTCGCTCGCCTCGAAGTTGCCGGCTCTCGGCCTGCTCGGACTCGTCGCGTTCGCGGCACTGCACGCGACCGGCACGCCGCCCGCCTCGGTCGTGACGCCCGCCGTGGCGGCCACGCCGAAGCCGAAGCCCACGCCCTGTGCCCCGGCGCGCTGGGTCGTCTCGGGGACGCCGCTCGTGACCGGTGCCGCGATCGCGACCGACGCACTCGTTCTCGGGACGACGACGGCTTCCGTCGAGTCCGGCTGCGCGCCGGTCGAGATCAAGCCGCGCGCGAGCGCCCGGGGCACGCGGGTGAGCGCCAAGTGGACGAACTGCAGCGGCCTTCCCGGCACGACGCGACTGACCGCCTCGATCGACGCCGCCTGCACGCTCGTGTCCGGCAAGTTCGCGAACGGCAAGGCGAAGGTCCGTCGTTCGTTCACGGCGACGAAATCCTCGTGCGGCGACGGCGTCGTCGACACCGGCGGCGGGGAGGAATGCGACGGCGGCGCGGGTTGCGCGGCGGGATCGACCTGCACGGCGAGTTGCACCTGCGAGTCGACGGCGCCGAACCAGCCCCCCGTCGCGGGGGTGGCGGCCCCGATCGGAGCGTCGGTGTTCGAGATCGTGCTCTTCGACGGAACCTCCTCGACGGATCCGGACGGCGACCCGCTGGTGGCGACCTGGGATTTCGGCGACGGGACGGCCGGGGCAGGACTCGAGACGGCTCACGCGTATGCCGAACCCGGCGTCTACTCGGTCCGCCTCACGGTCGGTGACGGCCGCGGCGGGATCGACAGCGCGGAGACCACGGTTTCGATCGCCGCGGGGCCTGCGCCCGGGGCGACGGTGCCCGCGACCGGCCGGGTTCGCACGGTCGGCGGCGCGCCGCTCGGCGGCGTGACCGTCAGCCTCGTCGGGTCCTCGACGACCGCCGTGACGAACTTCGCGGGCGAGGTCACGATCGACGTGCCGACCCTCGTGCCCGTGCGGCTGCAACTCGGCCGGTACGACCATGCCGAACAGGTGGTCGAGATCACCATCCCGAGCGGCTCGGATTCCGCCTACTTCGAGAGGACGCTCCAGCCGCGCGAGGCGAGCCAGGCCTTCGATTCGTCGGCCGGCGGTTCGCTGGACGGCAAGGACGGCGCCCGCGTCACGTTCCCCGCCGGCGGAGTCGTCGACTCCTCCGGCGCACCCTTCGTCGGCACGGCCTTCGTCGCGATGACCCCGGTCGATCCGACGCAGCATCCCGATGCCTTCCCCGGCTCCTTCGCGGGGTACTCTCCGGGGCTGGGAGCCGGCCTGCTGTTGAGTTACGGCACCGTCGAGTTCGTCATCACGGACTCTTCGGGCAACCGCCTGAACCTCGCACCGGGGAACGCGGCGACCATCGAGATCCCGATCTACGCGAGCGTGCATCCCGACGGTACGCCGATCCTGGTCGGCGACGTCGTGCCGCTCTGGACGCTCGACGAGCGGACGGGAACCTGGATCCAGGAGGGAACGGGCATCGTCGTGGCCGCGGCTTCGTCCCCCTCGGGACTCGCGCTCCGCGCGACGGTTTCCCACTTCTCGTGGTTCAACTGCGACGCCTGGATCGGACAGTTCTACTATCCGAAGCCGAAGTGCCTCGTCGACACGAACTTCGACGGCGTGCTCGAGGACCTGACCGGCACCGGCTATTGCTGGCACGCCGGGACCGGTCCGGAGCAGCCCGACGACGGCTTCTTCCAGGGCAAGTCGTCTCCCTCGGCGACGACCCCGTCCGTCTTCCCGGCCTTCGCCGTCCAGGAGTCGGCGCCCTCGGCCGGCGGGACCATCCTCCAGATCCCGGCCGGCATCGGGGTGCGCTGGCGCTCGACCGCCCTGAACGGCCTGCTCGCGAGCAAGAAGATCCTGCGCAACGGGATCGAATTGCCCGGTGGCATCGTGAGCGGCCCGTCGGGCGTGGAAGAGGAGATCGTAATCGTCCTCGAGCCCGTGGCGAACGGGCCTGCGACTCCGATCACGTTGCCCCATGACGCCACCTACACGCTGCTCGCCAACGAGCCCCAGCAGTTCAGGTTCGACCTGGCAGCCGGGGCGATCGTCGGGGTCGGCTTTCAGGAGACCGGCTTCAGCCAGGCCATCGGGACCGTCATCGTGCTCGGGCCCGGTGGAGTGACCTTCGGGCCCTGGAACTTCCTCGGAAGCGCGATCTCGGGCGGCACGTTCACGGCCCCGACCGCGGGCGAGTACCGGGTCGTCGTGAACGGCACCGGGACCGACTACCGGCTGATCGTCGACAACGGGTCCATCTTCCCGCTGCTGGTCTCGAGCGACCCGGTGGACGGCGCGACCGGCGTCGCGCGGAGCGTCGTTCCGAGTTTCACCTTCTCCAGGAGCCTCGACCCCGTCGCGGTGACGGACGCCAACTTCTGGATCATCGACCCGACCGGTCGTCGACCCGGCACCGTCGTGGTGAGCGGATCCGAGGTGAGCATCACCCCGGATGCCCCCCTCCCCGCGGGGACCTCGGTGAGCGTCATCGCCCGCACCTATCCGCCGTTCCTCGCCGACAACGGGGTCGGCCTGGTCGAGAACGAGGTGATCACGTTCCAGACCGTGGACCTCCCGCTCGCGGTCTCAGGCATCGGCCGCCGCGGGCAGCGCCCGGTGGTCGCGGTGCGCCCCGACGGGACCGCCACCGCCCACTGGCAGAATCGGTCCGGGGAGAACGACGCGTTCCGGCCGGGCGGCAGCTTCAGCGCGGTCGAAGCGGTTTACGCTCCAGCCGACGGCTGGTCGTGGCCCGAGGTCGTCGGCGAGCGACAGGCCCCTGCCGCGCTCGCCGTCAACGCCTCGGGCGAGATGCTCGAGATCCTGCGCAGGGAGACCAGCCTGGGACTGGGTTTCGACGACCTCGCGGCGCGCCGACAGACGTCGGGCGCGGCCTGGGGCTCGGTGGTCGCGGTCGAGAACCTGTCGGCCGCGCAGGCGTCGACTTCGCCGGACCTGGCGGCCGTCCTCGACGACGACGGCAACGCGACCGTCGCCTGGTTCGAGGACGGGACGAACCGGTTGTGGGTCAACCGGTGGCCCGCGGGGGGAACGTGGGGAACTCCGGTGGAGGTCTCGTCGTCGGTCTCCTCCGCCTCGGGCGACCTGCCGCCTCCCTCCCTGTCGGTGAACCACGACGGGTACGTCGTGCTCGGATGGGTCGACGGCGGGGCGGCGCTCGTGCAGCGTCACCTTCCCGGCTTCGGGTGGACGTCCTCCGAGATCATTGCCGCCGGCGCCGGGACGGTCGTCGACCTGCGGGTCGCGATCGACGTCTCGGGCAACGTGGTCGCCGTCTTCAACGAAGGCGGGACGATCCGCGCCCGGCTGCGCTCGGCCTCGACCGGCACCTGGGGCTCCGCGGTCGACCTCGGCTCCGACACGACCTCGGCCTCGGGCGGACTCCGCAAGCAGCGGCTCGCGCTCGGCATCTCGCAGCTCGGCGTCGCCTTCATGGCGGGCATCGACGCTTCGACCAACGAGGTCTATGCCCGCCGCTTCGCTCCGGACGGCGGGGCGGGGACCTGGGAGTCGCCGGTCACCGTCCTCGCCTCGGGCATCGGTGTCGAGGTCGGCGTCGACGCGGCGGGCAACGCCATCGTCGCCGCCCGCAGCGGCGTCTACGGCGGGATGACCCATCGCGAGTTCACCACGACGAGCGGATGGCTCCCGGCGACCGGGACCGAGGTCCCGAGTTTCTTCGGCGAGGGGCAATGGGCTCTCGCGATGGGAGCCGACGGGCCGGCCGTCGCCGTCGCCGACGACGAGTCGCGGATCCAGGCCGCGCACTTCTGAGAAGGTCGGAGGGGCGCGGGCGGCCGGTGCGCTGCCCGCGCTCCCCTCGACGCGCGCGGTCCCGGCCGGGGGAGGAGCGCGTCGAGCGCTCAGGGCTCCGGCTGGTCGAGATACTCCGAGAGTCCGTAGCCGATGCGCTTCCCGTCGAGC
>JAGWVP010000527.1 GCA_018970825.1 bacterium
CCTGGTCGGCGTGAACAGCTCCGAGTGCGCGAGCACGAAGCTCGTCGCGCCCTCGAGCGCGGCGACGAGCTACCTCGCCCACAAGCTCGACGGCACCGGTCCGTGCTTCGTCGGCTCGCGCATGCCGCTCGGCGGGCCCTACCTTTCCACGGGCGACGCCGCGAAGATCCGCACCTGGATCGACCAGGGCGCGCTCGACAACTGAGCGCGCACCGCTTGGCCTCTCGTTCCCGTCCGTCGCGGCCCCGCCCGGGGGCCGTGCTCGCCGTCCTCGTCGCGTCGATCGCGGCCCCCCTCTTCGAAGCCGGGCCGGCGCGCGCGATGGTGGCCGACCGCGACACGACCCGGACCCAGCCCGCGGCGACGCTCGTCCTGCCCTTCGACCAGACGTCGGGACACGCTTCCTTCCTGCTCGTCGGCAACCCGCACGCGAGTTCGCCCGCGGCGGCGGCGGTCGCGACCCACTGGTCGTTCTGGAGCGACGACTGCTCGAGCCTCGGCGAGCTCTCGATCTGCCTCACGCTGCACGACACGGTGGTCGTCGACCCGTCCGCGGCGAGGTCGCTCGACCGCCGCAACGAGCCGGTGGACGAGCCGCTCGATCTCTCGGGACACCGGGGCTTCGTCACCGTCACCGCCTACGAGACCGACGCCGGCTGCGCGGACACGGGCGACGGGCGTCGCCGCCTGCGCGACGCGCTCGTCGGCATGGCGACGATCGCCGACCTCGCGACCGAGGCTTCGTGGGGCTTCGACGCGGTCGGGCTGTTCGCCTCGCCCGACGGCACGCGCGCGAACCTGCCGGACTTCGTCCTCTCCGGCGCCGACGGTACCGGCGGGCTCGCGATCCAGACCTACGCGCCGCTCGCGACGACCTCGTCGTTCGTCCTGCTGCTCCCGCTCGCGGAGGGAACCGGGCTCCGGCCGGGCGAGCCCGGGCCGAACCCTGCACCGGTCACGGCGCGCGCGACCTTTCACGACAACCTCGAGATCGCGACCTCGCTTCCGGACGTCGCGATCTCGTGCGCGAGCTTCGCCCCGATCGCGGGAGGCGCGGGCTCGCTCCTGCCGGAAGGCGTCGCACGGGACTCCTCGGGCGTGCTGCGACTGCACGACCTGCGGTCGGGCGGCGCCCTGGTCGGCACGACGAACTGGGTGTACGGCTTCGTCGGGGAGTCGGTCGGGCGCTACGGCGCGAGCTGGTCCGCGAAGTACGCAGTGCAGGACGTCGGGCCGGGTCCGACCGCGACTCCTGCGTCGACGGCGACGCCCGGTCCGACCGCGACGGTGGCCCCGACGCCGACCGCGGCTCCGAGCGCGACGCCTGCGCCCGGTCCGAGCGACACGCCCGGGCCCAGCCTCACGCCGTCGCCGGTCCCGGTCACGCCCACGCCCACGCCCACGCCGGGGCCGTCACCGACGGCGACACCGACGGCGACCCCAACGGCGACACCGACGGCGGCTCCGACGGCGGCTCCGAGCCCGACGCCGACTGCGACGGCGACACCCGGTCCGACCGCGAGTCCGGCACCGACGCCGAGCCCGACGCCGGCTCCCACGCCCACCCCGACGCCGATTCCCGAGCCCACGCCGACGCCCACCCCGCCGCCAACGGCGGTGTCCTTTTCCGGGGACGTGCAGCCGATCTTCGACGCGAACTGCACCGGGTGCCACGGGAGCGGCGTGCAGCTCGGTGGACTGAACCTCGCGCCCGGGCAGTCCTTCGCGCAGCTGGTGAACGTGACCTCGATCGAGTGCGCGGCGACGCTGCGGATCCAGCCTTTCGCACCCGCCTCGAGCTACCTCGTGCAGAAGATCACGGGCACGACCACGACCTGCGGACCGAGCACCCGGATGCCGCTCGGCGGAACACCGCTCTCGGCGTCCGACCAGGCGAAGATCGGCGCCTGGATCGCCGCCGGCGCACTCGACGACTGAATCGCCCCGCGGGGCCCCCATGGATTCGCCTCGTTGCCCGCGGGCGCGACGGCGCCACCCGGGCTATGATCCCTCGATGAAACGAGGACTCGAACGCCCGCGCTCCGCCCCGGGCGCCGTCGTCGCCATCGCGGCCCCGGTTCCAGCCGGATCCCGCGTGCCGCCGAGGTCGCCCCGGTGACGGTCACCACGAGCCGCGAGGCCGGCATGCTCACCGTCGCCCCGAGCGGGCGCCTCGACATGGCTTCGGCTCCCGCATTGGAGCGCGAGTTGGTCCTCGAAGGCGTGGACACGCTCGTCCTCGATCTCTCCGGCTGCGATTACGTCTCGAGCACGGGGCTGCGCGTCGTCCTCGCAGCCTACAAGCGCATGGCCGGTGCGGGCGGCGAGATGCGCATCGTGAACGTGGGGCGCGAGGTGCATCACGTCCTCGAGATCACCGGGCTCACGAGCATGCTCGTGGTGCGGCCGAAGATGCGCGAGATCTCGCTCGACGGCCTCGAGTTCCTCTCGGCCGGCGTGTGCGGCGAGTGCTTCCGGCTCGACCGGGAGACGATCGTGAAACTCTACAAGGACGGGATCGATCCCGGCATCGCCGAGCAGGAGAAGCGCTTCGCCAAGGCCGCCTTCGTCCTCGGCATCCCGACCGCGATTTCCTACGACGTCGTCGCCTGCGGGAGCCGCACCGGCGTCGTCTACGAGATGCTCGACGCGGAGCTCTTCAGCCGGGTGATCGAGCGCGCGCCCGACGACCTCGAGCGACACGCCCGCACGCTCGCCGACGTCCTGCGCGCGATC
>JAGWVP010000528.1 GCA_018970825.1 bacterium
AACGGCCCGTACGACCGGCGCCTGCAGGCTCACCTCGTCGACGACGAGCCGGCCCCGCAGCAGGTTCACGAGCGAGAGGTCGAAGCGCGCCTCCTCGGCGAAGGCGAGCGTGCCGGGCCCGTAGGGCGATTCGTCCGGTACGCTGAGCTCGCGGGCGACGATCGCGGGCGGGAGCCAGGACACCTCGACCGACTCCGCCCGGATCGGCAACCCGACCAGGTTCGACACCGATGCGAGCACCTGCTCGCGCTGCCCGGCGAGGGGCGCGACCGCGCGCCACGCGAACAGCCCCGCGGCGCCGGCGGCACCGATCGCCGCGACCGCGCCGAACGCGGCCGCGCGGATCGTCGGCCTCAATCGAGCTCCTGGAAGTTGGCGACCCTCCACGCGCCGCCCTCTTCCTTCATCGTGACGAGCGTGCGCCGCGCGAGCTTTTCGCCGCCGTCGAGGTGGATCGAGAGTTCGAAGACGAATCCCCGGCGATCGCGCTCCGCCTCGTCCTGCGACTGCAGGAGCCGGTAGCTGATCGTCGGGCGCTGTCCCGGGTCGGCCGGGGCCTGGCCCGACACCAGCTTCACCTGGTCCTCGATCTTCGAGCGCGCGAGGCCGACGGCCTCGTCGCGGGCCTTGGGAAGGTTCGCCTCGACGTAATACGCGTCGATGAAGTGCTCCGCCCCGGTCCGCGCGGCGTCGCCGCGCGAGCAAGCCGAGACGACCACGAAGAACACGACGAACACGGCCCGGAGAACCGTCGCGAGGGCCCGGCCCCGGGGTCTCGATCGCCCGGACGACACGACCTGCGACCCGGCCGCGCGCGCCCTCCGATCCACCCGATCCGGCGACTGCCGGCCCCGTCCGCTGGCCCCGTCCACGGAGGCCGATCGAAGCACACCCGGACGGCGCCCGCACCCCCGCCGACCGGTCGGGACGACCGTCTTCCGACCGAATTCAGGCGCGGCGGGGGTCGGTTCCCTGCGGGGCCCCTCGGTGGTACCCTCGAGGACGGTCGGGAGGGGAGAGAGCGGTGGCGGAGGCCGAGGAGGACACGGGGCGGGTCGATCCGGAAGTCGCCGCCTATCTCGAGCACCTGCGTGTCGAGCGCCGCGCATCGGTCCACACGCTGCGCGCCTACGACGCCGAACTGCGCCGGCTCGCCGGCTTCCTCGGAGACCGGTCGTGGTCGGACGTCTCGGCCGACGACCTGCGCCGTTTTCTCGCCGGGCGCGCGGGCGAGGTGGAGCGGCGCAGCGTCGCCCGGACGGTCGCGGTCCTGCGCGGCTTCTTCGGCTTCGGCAAGCGGCGGGGCCGTCGCGCCGACAACCCGGCGGCCGGAATCGGCAGTCCACGATTCCGCCGCTCGCTCCCGCGCTGGGTCGCGGAGTCGGATCTCGATCGCCTCTTCCGGTCGCTGCCCGCACCCTCCGACGAGTGGTCAGCACGCGATGCGGCGCTGCTCGAGGTGCTCTACGGCTGCGGACTCCGCGCGAGCGAAGCGGTCGCGCTCGACTGGTCCGACCTCTCCCTCGAGGAGGGGCGCGCCCACGTGCGGCGGGGCAAGGGCGCGAAGGACCGATTCGTGCCGCTCGGCGGTGCCGCCGTCGACGCGCTCCGGACCCTCGCCGCGCTCGCCGCGGCCGATGGCCCGCGGCGCGGGCCGGTGTTCCGCAACCGGAGCCGCAAGCGCCTCGACGTCCGCAGCGTCGGGCGGATCCTCTCGCGCGCGCTCCGCGCATGCGGACTCGCCGAGGTGAACCCGCATGCGCTCCGGCACAGTTGCGCGACCCACCTGCTCGACTCCGGGGCCGACCTGCGATCGATCCAGGAGCTGCTCGGCCACGCGAGCCTCGCGACGACGCAGCGCTACACCCACGTGAGCCTCGCGCGCCTGCGGGCCGCGTACTCGCGTTTCCACCCCCGGGCCTGAGCCCCGGCGCTGCGGGCAGCGGCTCCGGGTCCCGGCCCGGCCCCCCGGATCGCACCCGGGCCGATTGTCCCCTGCTCCCCGGGAGTCTATGGACCGGGCGCACCCGAGGGAGGACGTCCTGAACCGCCTGAGCATCCAGTCGAAGATGATCCTGCTGCTCCTCGCGACGACGCTGGGCTCGATCGCGGCGATGGCCTGGATCGGGTACGGGGCGGCGCGGGACGCGCTCGTCCAGTCGACCCGCAACCAGCTCCAGGGCGTCCGCGTCGCGAAGACGCGCACGCTCGCGACGATGCTCGAGTCGCTGCGCGACCAGGTCGTGTCGATCTCCGACAGCCGGGCGGTGATCGACGGCATGCGGACCTTCCGCAAGTCCTACCGGGAACTCGACTCGAAGACGCTCTCCCCGCGCGAGAGCGGCGCGCTCGAGGCCTTCTACCGCGACACCTACCTCCCGGCGCTCGACGCCGCGGTCGAGGGCACTCCGGTGATCGACCAGTACCTGCCGCGGCGACCGGCGGAACGCTGGCTCCAGCTCCACTGGGTCGCGACGAACCCGCACCCCTACGGCAAGGGCTTCGGACTCGCGGAGTCGCCCGACGACGATTCGGACTGGGGCCGTGCGCACGCGGCCCTGCACGCGGTCTTCTCGCGGGCGGTCAAGATCTTCGGCTTCGAGGACGTGATGCTGGTCGACGCGGACACGCTCGACGTCGTCTACACGTGGCAGAAGACCGCGGAGCTCGGCACGAGCCTCGAGAACGGCCCCTACTCGAACACGCAACTCGCGGCCAAGGTCCGGGCCAT
>JAGWVP010000529.1 GCA_018970825.1 bacterium
GCAAGACGACGACGCTCTCGATGATCTCGACGCGGATCCGCCCGTCGTCGGGGGACGCCTGGGTGTTCGGCAAGCACGTCGTGAAGGACGTGCATGCCGCGCGCCGGTTGCTGAACGTCGCGCCGCAGGAGGAGGCCCTCTACCCGACGCTCACGGCGGCGGAGAACCTCGACTTCTGGGCGAGGATCTACGGCGTCCCGCGCTCGGAGCGCCCGGCGCGGGTCGCGCGCGCACTCGAGGCCGTCGAGCTGGGCTCGCGCCGGGACGACCGCGTCGAGACCTACTCGGGCGGCATGCGCCGGCGACTCAACCTCGGCTGCGCTCTCGTGAGCGAGCCCCGCCTCGTCCTGCTCGACGAGCCGACCGTCGGCGTCGATCCGCAGTCTCGGGTGCACGTCTTCGAGGCGGTGCGCAACCTGCGCGCCCAGGGCATCACCATCCTCTACACGACGCACTACCTGGCCGAGGCGGAGGAGCTCTGCGACCGCATCGCGATCATGGACGAGGGGCGCCTGGTCGCGCTCGGCACCACGGCGGAGCTGCTCGCGTGCTCGTCGGCGAGCGAGGTCGTCGAGCTGCGACTCGGCGGTCCGACCGACCGACTTCCTGCGCTCGAGCGGCTGCCCGAGGTCGAGCGCGCCGAGCAGCACGGCCCGATCGTCCGCCTCTACACCCGCCGCTCCGAGCCGCTGCTCGCCCGGATCTGCGGCCAGGGGATCCTCGACCAGCCGATCGTGCAGATCGGCGTGAGCCCGGTTTCGCTCGAGACGGTCTTCATCGAGCTGACCGGCAAGGAGCTGAGGGACTGAACGTGAGATCGCCGAACCCGCCCGTGCCCCCGCAGCTTCGCCCCGCCCGGGCCGTCGCGTCCCTCCTGCTCGCCGCGGTGCTCGTCGCCCCGGCCCCGCCGGCCCGCGCGGACGAGGTTCGGGGCGTCCCGGGCGGCCCGATGGAACGGACCCGGGAGGTGCTGCAGGCGAGCAACCGCATCGTCACCGGGGAAGGCGACCGCAACGCGAAGCTCGCGAAGCTGAAGGACCTGCTGCGCGGGTTCCTCGACACCGACGCGCTCGCGCGGAAGGCGATGGGCAAGCACTTGGACGGTCGCACTCCCGCGCAGACGAAGGAGTTCACGTCGATCTTCCGCGACCTGTTCGTACGGACCTACGTGCAACGGCTCCTGCTCTTCGACGCGCCGGACTTCGGATTCACGGGCGAGAAGATCGAAGGCGACACGGCGGAGGTGAACACCGAGATCATCACGCCCAAGGACGAGTTCGGCGTCGACTACGCGATGAGGAAGGGGCCCGGCGGCTGGGTCGCCACCGACATCCTCGTCGAGGGCGTGAGCCTCGCCGAGAACTTCCGGTCGCAGTTCGACAAGGCACTCGCCAAGGACTCCTTCGAGCGGCTCCTCGAACGGTTGCGCAACAAGCTCGAGAGCAAGCCCAACACCGACCTCTGAGGCCCGATGCTGGCGGTTTTCCTGAAGGACCTGCGGATCATCCTGCGCGACCGCTGGGCCTTCCTCTTCTCGCTGGCGGTGCCGATCCTCGTCATCTCGATCATCGCGACCGCGCTGTTCTCGAGCGACGGCGGCCCGAAGCTGCTCGTCCCGGTCGTGAACGACGACCAGGGGCCGGTCGCGAACACCTTCGTGAAGCTGCTCGGGGAGCATGCCGACGTCCAGCCGATGAGCCGGGCCGAGGCGGAGCACCTCGTGCGCGACCAGAACAAGGCGCCCGCCGCGATCGTCTTCCCGGAGGGTCTCAGCAAGCGCTATCTCCAGGGCAAGTCGACCGAGCTCGAGCTCCTGACCGACCCGGCCCAGGCGGTCGACCTGAACCAGGTGAAGGTGCTCCTGCTGCTGATGGACAAGGACGCGGCCGCGCTCGCGGACCCGCTCGACGAGGAGCGGATCTCCCTGCGCGAGTCGAACCTGACCGGGAACCGCAAGGAGGTCACGAATTTCGAGCAGAACGTCCCCGGCTTCTCGATCATGTTCATGCTCCTCGCGGTGGTCTTCGGAACCTCGATGTCGCTGCACGACGAGCGCGAGTGGGGAACCCTGCCGCACCTCCTGGTCGCGCCGGTCTCGTTCACCTGGATCCTCGTGGGCAAGCTCGCGGCGCGCTTCGTGCTGGGGCTCCTCCAGATGATCGCGCTCTTCGCCTGGGGCCACTGGATGTTCCGGGTTTCGCTCGGCTCGTCCCGGCTCGCCTTCCTCCTGCTGTCGGCGGCGGTGGTCTACGCGGCGGTCGCGACCGGGCTCCTGGTCGCGGGTCTCGCGCGGACGCGGGAGCAGACACAGCCGCTCTCCCTCGCCGTCGTCATGTTCCTCTCGGCGATGGGAGGGCTCTGGTGGCCCAAGTCGATCGAGCCGCAGTGGATGCGCGACCTCTCCCCGGTCGCCTACACGACCTGGGCGATGCGGGGCATGAACGACCTCGTCCTGCGCGACCGGGGCCTCGAGGCGATGGGCGTTCCGGTTTCCGCCCTCTTGTTGTATGGAACGGTCCTGCTGGCGCTGGGCCTCCGGCTGTTCCGATCGAGGCACAGCGCGCGCTGAACGGGGAAGGGCGCCTTCGGACGATGCGGGCTCGTCGCGATCCACGACGGAGAGGACGGGGGACCGGCCGGAGAGATGCGTGGCGGTTGGACCGTCGGCATGCCGGGCCCGCGCTGGCGGCGCTCGCGGCGATGGCGTCCGTGCTTCTCGCACGGGCGGAAC